>JBOHDU010000361.1:0-9968 GCA_050700615.1 Nocardioidaceae bacterium | reverse complement strand
ACCGAAGGCGTTCCGGCGGTCACGCTGGTGCTGACCGAGCTGCACGCCGGCGGCAAATTCGGGGGCGGTGGCTACAAGGTGTCGGGAGGGCTGCACGGGGTCGGGAGCTCCGTGGTCAACGCCCTGTCGGAGAAGTTCATCGCCGACATCAAGAACGCCGGCTACCGCTGGACCCAGTCATTCACCTACGGCGTGCCCGACGGTCCGCTGGAGCGACACGAGGCGACCGAGGAGACCGGCACGACGATCACCTACTGGGCGGGCGGCGACATCTTCGAGACGACGATCTACTCGTTCGAGACGATCACCGCACGCATCAGGGAGACGGCGTTCCTCAACAAGGGCCTCGAGCTCGTCGTTCGCGACGAGCGCCCCGAATACGCCAAGGGCATCGCCGAGGCGGTCGCCGACGGCATGATCCCGACCGGGGTCGATGGCGGGCCCGACCGTGTGCAGGCCGACGTCAGCGGGGGCATCGAGCGCACCTTCAAGTACGACGGCGGGCTTGTCGACTACGTGAAGCACCTCAACTCGACCAAGCTCGAGGTGCACAAGTCCATCATTGCGTTCGAGGCGACCAACGCCAGCGCGGGCATGAGCCTTGAGGTCGCGATGCAATGGAACAACAGCTTCTCGGAGTCCGTGCACACGTTCGCCAACACGATCAACACCCACGAGGGCGGCACCCACGAGGAGGGTTTCCGCTCGGCGCTGACCTCGACGGTGAACAACTGGGCCGAGGAGTGGGGGCTGGTGAAGAAGAAGGAGGACAGGCTGTCGGGCGACGACGTACGTGAGGGGCTCACGGCGATCTTGTCGATCAAGCTCGCCGAGCCGCAGTTCGAGGGTCAGACCAAGACAAGGCTGGGCAACACCGAGGCCAAGTCGTTCGTGCAGAAGGTCGTCAATGACCAGCTCGGCGAGTGGTTCGAGAAGAACCCGGGCGAGGGCCGCGACATCATCCGCAAGTCGATCGCCGCGGCAAGCGCCCGCGTGGCGGCCCGCAAGGCGCGCGACCTGGCGCGCAACCGCAAGGGCCTGCTCGGCGGCGGGGGGCTGCCCGGCAAGCTCGCCGACTGTCAGTCCACCAACCCTGAGGAGTGCGAGCTCTTCATCGTCGAGGGCGACTCGGCAGGCGGCTCGGCCAAGGGCGGGCGAGACCCCCGGATCCAGGCGATCCTGCCCATCCGCGGCAAGATCCTCAACGTCGAGAAGGCGCGGATCGACCGGGTCCTCGCCAACACGGAGGTTCAGGCGATCATCTCCGCGCTCGGTACGGGCATCCAGGACGACTTCGACCCTGACAAACTGCGCTACCACAAGATCGTGATGATGGCCGACGCCGACGTCGACGGGCACCACATCCAGACGCTGCTACTCACGCTGCTTTTCCGCTTCATGAAGCCGCTGATCGAGGGGGGCTACGTCTACCTCGCTCGACCGCCGTTGTACCGGTTGAAGTGGAACTCGCCCAACCCGCACGAGTTCGTCTACTCCGATCGTGAGCGCGACGCGTTGTTGGAGGCCGGTGCCGCCGCGGGAAAGAGGCTGCCGAAAGAGAACTCGATCCAGCGCTACAAGGGCCTGGGCGAGATGAACCCCGAAGAGCTGTGGGACACGACCATGGACCCCGACAACCGCATCCTCTCCCAGGTCACGCTCGATGACGCGGCGCAGGCCGACGAGGTCTTCTCGATCCTGATGGGCGAGGACGTCGAGCAGCGCCGCTCGTTCATCCAGCGCAACGCCAAGGACGTCCGTTTCCTCGACATCTGACCGACCCACCGCACGTTTGACAACCCGCCCCCGTTCGCCTGAAGGAAGCACCTGGTGACTGACGACACGACGACAACTCCCGAAGGCCGCCCGAGCGACCGCATCGAGCCGGTCGAGCTACAGGCCGAGATGCAGCGGTCCTACATCGACTACGCCATGGCAGTCATCGTCGGGCGAGCGCTCCCCGACGTGCGTGACGGCCTCAAGCCGGTCCATCGCCGCGTGCTCTACGCGATGTACGACGGCGGCTACCGCCCTGAGCGCGGCTTCAGCAAGTGCTCGCGTGTTGTCGGTGACGTCATGGGGCAGTACCACCCGCACGGCGACTCCGCGATCTACGACACCTTGGTACGGCTGAGCCAGTCGTGGGTCATGCGGGCTCCCCTGGTGTCGGGGCAGGGCAACTTCGGATCCGCCGGAAACGACCGGCCGGCCGCGATGCGCTACACCGAGTGCAAGATGGCGCCGCTGGCCATGGAGATGGTGCGAGACATCGAGCAGGACACCGTCGACTTCCGGCCCAACTACGACGGGCGAAGCCAAGAGCCGGTGCTGTTGCCTGCTCGCTTCCCCAACTTGCTGGTCAACGGGTCGGCCGGCATCGCGGTCGGGATGGCGACCAACATCCCCCCGCACAACCTGCGTGAGGTCGCTGAGGGCGTGCAGTGGGCACTGGAGCACCCGGAGGCGAGTCGCCAGGAGCTGCTCGAGGCTCTGATCGAGCGCATCAAGGGCCCCGACTTCCCCGCGGGTGCGCTGATCGTCGGCAGGCAAGGCATCGAGCAGGCCTACCGCACTGGGCGCGGCGGCGTCGCCATGCGTGCCATCGTCGACGTCGAGGAGAACAGCAAGGGTCGCACCTGCCTGGTCGTGACCCAGCTCCCCTACATGGTCAACCCCGACAACCTCGCCCTCAAGATCGCCGAGCTCGCCGACTCGGGCCGGGTGCAGGGGATCGCCGACGTGCGCGACGACTCCTCGCAGCGAACCGGCCAGCGACTGGTCGTCGAGCTCAAGCGTGACGCGATCGCCCGGGTGGTGCTCAACAACCTCTACAAGCACACCGAGCTGCAGCAGAACTTCAGCTGCAACATGCTCGCCCTCGTCGACGACGTCCCGCGGACGTTGGCGCTCGACCAGTTCATCAGCAACTGGGTCCTCCACCAGATCGAGGTCATCCAACGGCGTACCCGCTACCGTCTCCGCCGCGCGCAGGAGGAGGCACACATCCAGCGCGGCCTCGTCAAGGCGCTCGACGCGATCGACGACGTGATCGCTTTGATCCGGGCCAGTCAGACCACCGACGAGGCGCGCGACGGACTGATGGACCTGCTCGACATCGACGAGGTGCAGGCCCGTGCGATTCTCGACATGCAGCTCCGCAAGCTGGCTGCGATGGAGCGCCAGGCGATCATCGACAAGCTGGCCGAGTTGGAGCGGTGGATCGCCGACCTTGAAGACATCCTGTCCGACGAGGCGCGCCAGCGCAGCATCGTCAGCGAAGAGCTCGCGGCTGTCGTGGAGAGGTACGGCGACGAGCGGCGCAGCCAGATCATCCCGGCCGACGGCGACTTGTCGATGGAGGACCTGATCCCCGACGAGGACATGGTCATCACCATTACGCGCGGCGGCTACGCCAAGCGCACCAAGGCTGACCTCTATCGGCTGCAGAAGCGTGGCGGCAAGGGGGTGCGTGGGGCGGCGCTGAAGGGCGACGACGTGGTCGAGCACTTCTTCGCGACGACCAACCATCACTGGCTGCTGTTCTTCACGACCGCGGGCCGGGTGTATCGCACGAAGGTCTACCACCTGCCCGACGCCGCGCGCGACGCCAAGGGCGGTCACGTGGCGGGGCTGCTGTCGTTCCAGCCCGACGAGCAGATCGCGCAGGTGCTCGCCGTGCGCGACTACGAGCAGGCGCCGTACCTCGTGCTGGCGACCCGGCGCGGCTACGTCAAGAAGACCAAGCTGACCGACTACGACTCACCGCGTCAAGCCGGCGTCATCGCGATCAACTTCCGTGAAGATGACGACGAGCTCATCGGGGCCGAGCTAGTCACGGCCGCCGACGACCTGCTGCTGGTTTCGCGGAAGGCGCAGTCGGTACGGTTCACCGCCAACGACACCCAGCTGCGGCCGATGGGGCGCGCGACGTCGGGCGTTACCGGGATGAAGTTCCGGTCCGGCGACGAACTGCTGTCGATGTCGGTGATCCAGTCCCATAACGGCGACGACGACAACGAGACGAGGTACGTCTTCACGGTCACCGACGGTGGCTGGGCAAAGCGCACCAGGGTCAGCGAGTACCGGGTGCAGGGCAGGGGCGGGCTGGGAATCAAGGCGATGAAGCTCGCCGACAGCCGGGGATCCCTTGTCGGCGCCATGGTCGTCATCGACGGCGACGAGGTGATGGCGGTCAAGGCCAGCGGCCAGGTGACGCGATCGGCCGCGACCGACGTACCGGCAAAGGGCCGTGACACGATGGGGGTGAAGTTCGTGAACGTCGACGACTCCGACTCGGTTGTCGCAATTGCCCGAAATGCCGAGCGTGAGGTGGAAGAAGAGGTTGGCGAGGGCGCCGAATCGGAGTCTGGGGTCGACTTGGGGCACACTGGACCCAGCGAAACAGAGGAATCACCCGAAACAGGGGGGGCGGGAACCCTCGACACGGATGAGGAGCAGTCGTAATGACTTCATCGGGCGACAACGATCCGGTGGCGCCGCGCCGGTCCCTGGGCGGTCCCGCGACGGCGTCGCGACCCGCGTCGGGTTCGGGCTCGTCGGCTCCGGCGGCTGCGACCCCGGGTTCGAGCACCGCGGAGCCGCAGACCGAGACTCAGCCGGCCATCCGTCCGCCGTACGCCTCCGCTACACCCCGCACCTACACCGTTGCCGACGCCGAGACCGGTATGCCGATGCCGGTGCCGCCGGCGCCGGAGCAGAATGCGCCCCCGGTGCACACGCCAGCTTCTCCGGCGCGCGAGCGGGCCGCGGCCCGAGCCGTCCGGCGGGCCAACTCGCGGCGTCCGCGCCAGACCCGGCGGGCGAAGCTCCGTCTCACCCGGATCGACCCGTGGTCGGTGACGAAGACGGCGTTTCTGCTGTCGATCGCTTTCGGCATCATGTGCGTCGTGGCCGTCTTCCTGGTTTTCTCGATCATGAGTGCGGCAGGGCTGTGGGATCACATCAACTCGACGATCCAGGGCCTGATCAACGAGAAGCCGGGCCACCAGTTCGACATCAAGCAGTACGTCGGCATGAGCCGGGTCATGGGTATCACGATGCTGATCGCCGCGGTCGACGTCGTACTCATCACGGCCCTGGCCACGCTGAGCGCATTCATCTACAACCTGTCGTCGGCCGTGCTCGGTGGCGTCGAGGTGACCTTGGCCGAGGATCTCAAGTAGAAGCCCGAAGCACCCCGTTGAGCTAGCCCGTAGGCCCAGTGTGGGGGCACGGTCTACCCGCTCAACTGGTTTGGGCGGGCACCCTCGGATGGGGTAATCTGCCCCGGCAGCCACGCCTCGGCAGACGTCGGCGACGGGCCTATAGCTCAGACGGTTAGAGCGCTTCCCTGATAAGGAAGAGGTCAGAGGTTCAAGTCCTCTTAGGCCCACTACGCAACCAAGAAGGAGACTCAAGATGATCAAGAAGCTCCTGGGCATCGCCGTCGTGGCAGTGGCCGCGAAGTTCGTGCTCAACAAGCTGACCGGCAAGGACGACGCCGACCTCTGGGCCGAGGCCACCGACCGGATCAAACCCAACAAGTGACCTTCCCGGACCCGGCCCTCCGACCTCAGGGTTTGACCGGCCGAGCCGGGGGACGTAGCTCAACTGGCAGAGCACTGCCTTTGCAAGGCAGGGGTTGAGGGTTCGAGTCCCTTCGTCTCCACCAATGTGATGTCCAGCGACACCGTTGACAGGTGTCCCGGGACACTGTGCCGATGATCGTGAACCCGAGACGCTCGTTGCGCTGACGAGCCTCCCAGACCGGGACCCGACGAGGTGGCTTGGCGAGCATCCGCATGACCATCACCTTCCGATTCCAGAGTGTCTGCCTAGGACCTGAGACGAGACAGCCGCGCCGGATGTGACACGGCACGCGGCCGAGGGTCTGTGAGGTGCGTCATGGCCGGCCGGTAGCAGCAACGGTTCGTGACCACGACTTTCAGCCACCGGTGACGCGGGAGCCTGAGGATTTGTTGAAACTCACTCGGCCACGCGAAGCGGGTGAAACAGTTGCAGAGTTGTTCTTCCATTGTTCTGCTTGAGCGTGCACTGGGCTCGATGGCCCGTGCACGCCAGGCGGTACGGTGCTCGTGCCGAAGGGATACGTGATGATCGAGGCCAGGGGTTTGACGAAGAGGTACGGCGACAAGGTCGCCGTAGCCGACCTCAGTTTCGTCGTGCAGCCGGGAGTGGTGACCGGCTTCCTTGGCCCCAATGGGGCCGGAAAGTCGACCACCATGCGGATGATCCTCGGTCTGGACGCCCCGAATCGCGGCACGGTCACCGTGGACGGCAAGCCCTACCGCGAGCACTCGGCGCCGATGCACGTGGTCGGTGCCCTGCTCGAAGCCCGGTCGACGCACCCAGGTCGGACGGCGTACCACCACCTCCTGTGCCTGGCCCAGACCGCCGGGATCCCGCGTGCGCGGGTGGACTACCTGATCGAGCTGGTCGGTCTGCACGACGTCGCCCGCAAGCGCACCCGAACGTTCTCGCTCGGCATGGGCCAGCGGCTTGGCATCGCGACCGCCCTGCTCGGTGACCCGCAGACCGTGATCCTCGACGAGCCGGTCAACGGCCTCGACCCGGAGGGAATCCGCTGGATCCGCCACCTGCTCAAATCGCTGGCCGCGGAGGGCAAGACCGTATTCGTCTCCTCACACCTGATGAGCGAGATGGCCCAAACGGCCGAACACCTCATCGTCATCGGTCGCGGTCGGATGATCGCCGATACGAGCGTCGGCGACTTCATCGCTAGTGCTTCCCGTAACCACGTGCGGGTGCGAACACCGGACGTCGCCGCACTGGTGGCGCTCGTCCATGGGCCCGACGTCACGACGAGCGCCGAGCCCCCCGACACGGTGCTGGTCACCGGGCTGACGACCGACCAGATCGGCCGAGCTGCCGCAAGCGCGGGCCTCACGCTGCTCGAGTTGTCACCACAGCAGGCATCGCTGGAGGAGGCCTTCATGGACCTGACCCGTGAGTCGCTGGAGTTCCAGGGCTCGGAGTCGGCCGAGGCGACCGATGAGGCGAGGACGGCATGACGGCCACCACCGGCACCGCGCCCCGCCACCAGGCCCCGCACAAGGAGAGTGAGCAGCGGGTCACTCAGTTGCGGGTGCTCGTGTCGGAATGGACCAAGCTCAGGTCGCTGCGGTCGACCGTGTTCTCCCTGCTGTTGGCCCTGGTCTTCATCTTGGGGTTGTCGATCCTGGTGCCCTCCGTCACGGTCGCGCACTGGCCACCGAGAGATCCTGGCGAGCTGGCCGCCTTCGACCCCACCACCCGGAGCCTCAGCGGCGCGTTCCTGGCCCAGCTTGCGATCGGAGTCCTCGGCGTCCTCGTCATGACGAGCGAGTACGCCACCGGAATGATCCGGGCCACCTTCGCGGCGGTTCCGCACCGGCTCCCGGTGCTCTGGGCCAAGGCATTCCTCTTCGCCGCGGTCACGCTCGTGCTCACGATCCCTGCGCTGCTCGTCGCCTTCGTGATCGGCCAGTCGATCTTCAGTGCCAAGCACATCGAGACCACACTTGGTGCCCCAGGTGTGGCTCGGGCCGTCATCGGCACGGCGCTCTACCTGACGGTAGTCGGGCTGCTCGGGCTCGGGCTCGGTGCCCTCTTTCGCAACACGGCCGCTGGCATCTCATGTCTGTTCGGCGCCCTGTTCGTGCTGCCGATCATCGTGCACTTCCTGCCGTCGAGCCTTTCCGACCCCATCAACAAGTACCTTCCGAGCACGGCCGGACAGGCGATCCTGCAGGTCAAACCCGACTCTGGTTCGCTGTCACCGTGGGTCGGCTTCGGGGTGTTCGTCGCGTACGCCGCGGTCGTCCTCGCCGCCGCGGCGTACGCGCTCATCCGACGAGACACCTAAGGGAAGCTCTTGCTCGCTGAGGTGGGGGGCTTCGGCCCGGCACTGCCCGATGAGGTGCGGGGCCACCAGTGCGGGGCTTACCGGGATCGTGATGTCGCGTAGGGCCGCCGTGTCGAAGCCGGCGGTGGACAGGATCTGTCGGGTGTCTCGGGTGACGTGGCAGCCGGCCGATAGGCGCGACCAGACGGGGTCGAGCCGGTCCTGCCACACCTGCAGTCGGCTTCCCGGCGCGGCATGCACGTGCTCCAAGACGTGCAGCGTGCCGCCGGGGCGCAGCACCCGAAGCAGTTCGGCGCATGCTCTGGCGGGGTCGTCGATCGAGCAGAACACGAGCGCCACCAAGGCTGTGTCGACGCTGTCCTCGCGGAGTGGGAGCGCCTCGGCCGCCGCACCGACCAGCCACGTGGGGACACCTGACCGGCCTACCCGGTGGACTGCCTTGTCACGCATCGACCGTGAGGGCTCGACCGCGACCACGTCACGGACGCCGGCGGGCAGATGGTCGAGGTCGTGTCCAGGGCCGAGCCCGACGATCAACAACCGGCCGTGGGCACCGGCCAGGGCTTCGTCCCTGCGCTTCCCGTACCCGGTGCGCTCACCCAAAGCGGCAACCCCGGCGTAGAAGAGCGAGTAGATCGGATGTGCCCGGCCCATGCCCTGGACATTACGTGTCCCCGTTGGCTGACGAGCTGGTCACCCTCCGAGCATGTCGCGCCACGCGCTCGCCGATGGCGACCGTGGCGCCCACCTCCTCGGAGCTCGCCAGCCGCGAGGCCAGCCCGTCGGCCGTGAAAAGGTCGGCCACCTGGTCGGCTTGCCGGTCGGTGGTCTCCACCAGTAGGTGACCGCTGGGTGCCAGCCACTTCCTGGCCGCTGCAGACACCCGTCGTACGACGTCGAGCCCGTCGGCGCCGCCGTCGAGCGCGACACGTGCTTCGTGCAGCCGGGCCTCCGGCGGCATCAGCCCGATGGACCCGGTGGGCACGTAGGGAGCGTTGACGGCCAGGATGTCGACACGGCCGCGCAGTGTTGCCGGCAGGGGGTCGTAGAGATCGCCCGCATAGGCGCAGCCGTCGACAGCCTCGACGTTGCGGCGGGCACAGCGCACCGCGACCGGATCGATGTCGCTGGCGTGTAGCTCAGCCCGGCCGAGGCTCGCGACGAGGGCGACTCCCACCGCCCCGGAGCCACAGCACAGGTCGACGATCACCGCCCCGGTCCCGGCCAGGGCCGAAGCCTGCTGAACCAGGAACTCGGTACGGCGTCTGGGCACGAAGACCCCCGGGTCCACGGCTATCCGCAGCCCGCAGAACTCGGCCCAGCCGACCACGTATTCCAGCGGGACCCCGGCGGTGCGCCGGCACACCATCGCGTCGAGGTCCTCGGGTGAAGCCGCGACGGAGACGAGCAGCTGAGCCTCGTCCTCGGCGAACACGCAGCCGGCGGCACGGAGCCGGGCCGTAATGGCCGACAGCGTGGGTGCCGTGGGTGCGGTCACGCCGTGTCTTCGGATGGCGAGTCGGCCACCGGCTCGTGACTCGAGACGACCTCGGCCGCCAGCGCGATCCCGGCGGCCACCAGCACGAGGATGGCCGAGACCAGCAGCGACGCCTCCAAACCCGAACGGAACGCGGAGTACGTCGCATGGATTACCTTGCTGACGATCGGGCCGTACGCCGCTGCAGCCGATGCATCACCACCATTGGGCACCTGCCCCTTCTCGATCGCGTCGATCACGATCGACTGGAAGTTAGCGGGGATACCCAGCTGACTGAGCCGGGCGGTCAGATCTGAGGTGAGGTGTGCGTTGACGAGCGCGCCCATGGCGGCGACGCCGATGACGCTGCCCAGCTGGCGGGTCGTGTTGGTTGCCGCTGCCGCCATGCCCGCATGCTCGGCTGGCACGGCGCCCATCACCGCCGAGGTCAACGGCACGACTGCCAACCCGAAGCCGATGCCGGCGATGCCCAGCGTGAGCATCAGCGGCGCGAACGACGGGCCGTGCGACAGCTCGTGCCGGGTCAGGAAGATCCCCGCGGCGCTGATCAGGCAGCCCACGATCATCGGCGTCTGAGCATCGATC
>JBOHDU010000360.1:0-1796 GCA_050700615.1 Nocardioidaceae bacterium | reverse complement strand
CGTCTACTCCGGCGACACCGGGCCGTGCCCGGCGCTGGACGCCCTGGCGCAAGGCTGCGACCTGTTGCTCGCCGAAGCGTCCTTTCTCGAGGGCGACGACAACCCGCCGCGTCTGCACATGACCGGTCGGCAGGCAGCCGAGCTTGCCGAGCGTTCCCGAGCAGCGCAACTCGTGTTGACGCATGTCCCCCCCTGGCACAACCGTGCGCAGGTGCTCGCCGAGGCATCCCCCCACTTCAGGGGAGACATCTCGCTCGCGCTCCCGGGCGCGGCCTACAAGGTCTAACGCCGCTCTGATCCGGGACACGGGTAGCCGGTCCATGTCGTCGCAGCGGCGGTGCGGGCGGCAGATAGGGTCGGATCCATGACACGAGCAGATGGCCGCGCTGCCGACGACCTTCGGTCCATCACGATCACTCGGCATTGGCTCGACCACGCTGCCGGCTCGATCCTCGTCGAGTTCGGGCGCACCAGGGTGCTGTGCGCGGCGAGCGCGTCGGTCGGGGTTCCTCGCTGGCGCAAGGACAGCGGGCTGGGTTGGGTCACCGCCGAGTACGCGATGCTCCCGAGCTCTACGCACACCCGCACCGACCGCGAGTCCGTCAAGGGCAGGATCGGGGGCCGCACCCACGAGATCTCACGCCTGATCGGCCGCTCGCTGCGTGCGATCATCGACTACAAGGCGCTGGGCGAGAACACCATCGTGCTGGACTGCGACGTACTCCAAGCCGACGGGGGCACCCGGACCGCAGCCATCACCGGCGCCTACGTCGCTCTGGCCGACGCCGTCTCCCACCTGCACGGTGAGGGCGTCCTGTCCGGCGAGCCACTCATCGGATCCGTGTCGGCGGTATCGGTCGGGATGATCGACGGTGAACCCCGCCTCGACCTGCCCTACGAGGAGGACGTGCGGGCGCAGACGGACATGAACGTCGTGATGACCGGCGAGGGCGCCTTCGTCGAAGTACAGGGCACGGCCGAGGAGGCACCCTTCGACCGTGACCAGCTGAATGCGTTGCTCGACCTGGCAGCCAAGGGGTGTGCCGAGCTGACCCGGCTTCAGCGTCAGGCGCTGGCCTCGTGAGCAAGGTCTTCCTGGCCTCGCGCAACCCGGACAAGCTGGCCGAGCTCCGACGCATCCTCGCGGTGGTGGTTCCTGGCATCACGGTCCTCGGGCTGCAGGATGTCGAGCCTTACGACGAGCCGGTCGAGACGGAGCCGACCTTCGAGGGCAATGCCCTCCTCAAGGCCCGGGCCGGACTCGCCGCCACCGGGCTGCCGTCGCTGGCCGACGACAGCGGTTTGTGCGTCGACGAGCTCAATGGGATGCCCGGGGTGCTCTCGGCTCGCTGGGCGGGCCCGGCGAAGAATGACGCCGCCAACAACCGGTTGTTGCTCGAGCAACTCGCCGACGTGCCCGACGTTCGCCGCGGCGCCGAGTTCCGCTGTGCCGTTGCCTTCTGCCGGCCCGGCGCCGACGCCGACGTCGTGTTCGGCGAGATGCATGGGAGCATCGCGCGCGAGCCTCGCGGGGAGCGGGGATTCGGCTACGACGTGGTGTTCATCCCCGACGGCGAGACGCGCACCTCAGCTGAGCTGCCGCCGCAGGAGAAGGACGCGATCAGCCATCGAGGCACGGCCCTGCGTGCGATCGCGCCGCTGGTCGGAGCGGCGCTCAACCGGGATTGACAGGCTGCGGTCGGCTGGTCTCGGTGCGCCGACGGATCGGTACCAGAGAAGGTGTCGGAGTTCTCGACATAGTTGGCACCTGTCCCGCGACATGGTTGGCACCTAGC
>JBOHDU010000359.1:0-2102 GCA_050700615.1 Nocardioidaceae bacterium | reverse complement strand
ACCTATGACCGCTCCCGTGTCGGATACGAAGGTGAGCGTGGTCGTGCGCTACCTGGCAGACGAGGCTGGCGTGGACTGCGTGACAGCCCGCGTCGAAGGCCAGACGGTTCTTTTGACCTTCGACATCGACTCGGCCGAGCACAACCGTCGACAGGCAACCGCTGTCGGCGCGGTACGTTCCCGCCGTTTGCTGCACGCGTTATGGGCTCTCCCGCGCGGCATACCTTGGGCGGTTGCGAGCCTCGACGACTTCGACGTCGATACCCTCGAAGCTGAGGGTGCCGGGTTCGTGGAGATGGAGGGCGACGTGGTGGAGCGCCTGTACCAGCCGCCCGGCCGGGTCACGGCGGTCGGGTTGCGTCGTCGTCAACTGGTCGATGCACTGTCAGCCGCCGGACGGTTCCCGCCGATCTATAGCCGATACGGCATCGGCCCGGCGGTGTCCTCGGTGGGCGAGGAGTCATTGGCCGCTGCGCAAATGATGGGTGTAGGTGCTATCTTGGTGGCAAAAGACAGTATGGCCGTACTGGCCCAGGCAGCCCCACCTGTCGCGGGGGTACCGGGCGTTTATCGATGGTGGTTGGCCGAGATCGCCTACGAGGCCTGGCTCAGCTAAACGTCCACTGTTCGAGCTGGGCCTTCGGCTTGGTGACCATTGACAGCTTGCCCATCGGGCCGTACCGGTCGATGGCGTCGAGGCACAACTGGCTGAACCGCCGTCGGCGCTCCTCCCACGGTGCATTGAGGATGCCGTCGGCAAGCTGCGACAGCGTAAGCCGGTTATGGGATGCGGCTTCGGCGTCGTAGCGGGGGTCGAAGAACCGGTCGAGGCCGCCGCCGCGACAGCAGGGAAGTGGGCACAGAAGCTTCACGCGGTTCGTGGTCCAGCCGGCGATCGTTCCGGCGGTGAACCAGTCCATGAGGTCACGGACGAATACCCGTGCTGTTCGGTCGTCGGTCTTGCCGCCGCCGCCTGACTCGGGGGGCACAAAATGCCGGTAAGTCCCGCGCAAGCCGACGGCGGCGTGCGACGCGCCATAGGCGAGAGGGCGCCGAAGCCGCCGTGGTCGGTTCGCAAGATCGATACATTCTCGACGCTGCGGGTCACGGCGATTAGACCCTCGACAGCGTGGCCCGGGCCGAGTGGGTCGGTGGGGTGGGCGAGCACGAGCGCCGCCGGGCGCCCGACGGAGTTGAGGGCTCCTGCTAGGTCCATGGGAGCTTTGGTTAGCCACCGATAGTCGAGTGCGAGCAGGGCAGTGGCTTCGGGGTGATCGTCACAGCGGGCGATCTCAATATCGATAGCCCGCCCCAGCGTGTGGCGGTCCTCGCTCCAGGCCACCCACGTCCCTGCCGTGAGGAGTCGGTCGGCTCCGGCGGCGGCTTGCTCGTCGAACCAGCGCTCCGAGTCCACGGAGGCGGTTCTTGGGTCGTAGCCTGACCGGTCAAAGATCACGGGCGTGTCCCAGCCGCGGAGCCGCAACTCGCGGATCGTTGCCGGACCCTTCGGACCCTTCACAGTTACGGCGTCGGCCAGGGAGTCGACGACACCGAGGGTTGCTGTGTCGGTATGAGGCACATAGAAGGAGAACGTGCCAGAGAGGGTGGCGGGACGGGGAGCAGTATGCGTGGCCATCGCAGGTTCTCAGCCGAGCTCGACGTAGGGTCGGACTTGGGGGATCTGGCGTCGGTACTCTTTCCATTCGAGCCGGCCCTGGTTCTGTAGCCTCCCGATCAGGAAGCAGACATGGACACGGTGCGCTCGGGCCGTTTCAACGAGCGTCCGCGGGGTGAGTTCGCCGGGTGGCAGTTTCGGTGGGGTAGGGAAGATCCACGCAGCGGCCATCTCGTTCGCTGCTCGCTCGCGCTCGGACCCTCCGTTCGGGTCGAGGTCCTCGTCGACTCCTAACCCACCTGGGCCGACATGACCAAGGGTCAAGTGGGCGATCTCATGCAGCAGAGTGAACACGAAACCGTCCATTCGGTCGCCCCGGGTTGTCAGCCCGATGACCGGGTTGCCGGTCGAGAAGCTGACAATTCCGTCCATTTTGCTGTTCCGCAACGGTAGTTCTACGACTAGCGAGACGCCGCACTCTGCAAGC
>JBOHDU010000358.1:0-3333 GCA_050700615.1 Nocardioidaceae bacterium | reverse complement strand
AGCCCTCCGTACCCCACACCAAACCCATCATTCAGCCCATTCCGACTCGAGTCGGGCTCACGAAAGGGAGCACCACAATGGCAAAGGCAATCGTGCGCAAGCCGAAGAAGAAGGTTTGCGCGTTCTGCAAGGACAAGGTCACCTACGTCGACTACAAGGACACCGCGCTGCTGCGCAAGTTCATCTCCGACCGCGGCAAGATCCGGGCACGTCGGGTGACCGGCAACTGCACCCAGCACCAGCGCGATGTCGCGATGGCGATCAAGAATGCCCGCGAGATGGCCCTGCTGCCCTATACGTCCACCGCTCGCTGAGGGAGGCTGCACATGAAGCTCATCTTGACTCAGGAAGTCTCCGAGCTCGGCGCGCCGGGTGACGTTGTCGAGGTCAAAGACGGCTACGGCCGTAACTTCCTGCTGCCCCGCGGCCTCGGGATCCGCTGGACCCGTGGCGCGGAGAAGCAGATCGACTCGATCAAGAAGGCTCGGCAGGTGCGCGAGGTGCGCGGGGTCGACCAGGCCGAGGAGATCAAGTCTCAGCTCGAGGCACTCAACGTCACGATTGCGGCTCAGGCCGGCGCGACGGGTCGGCTATTCGGTGCGGTCTCCGTCTCCGACATCGTCGAGGCGGTGAAAGTGGCTGGCGGCCCTGACGTCGACAAGCGGCGCATCGTGGTCGGGACCCCGATCAAGACGGTAGGTGCCCACCAGGTCGGAGTGAAGGTGCACGACGAGGTGACTGCGGTGGTCAACCTGGACGTCGTCGCGTCCTGACCGAGGGCACCCCTGGCCCGAGGCACCCTGGCCGCGGCCGGCGAGCTAGTGGTCAATAGCCGTTCGGTGCCAAGGAGGATGAGGTGCGGCGGCGGACAGCGCGATAAATGTCGGCCGGTTTCTTCCCTCCACACCTGGTTGACGGCGTCTGCCCAGGTCAGAGTGGCTATCGGCGGGTATCGGTCGAACCAATCCACAGAGGTATACCCAGCCTGTGCACATCCATGCCCGCGGTTATCCACACGGGCGAGGAGGCTGTCCACAGGGGGTGTTGACAGCGGGGTAGGCGCCGGGTCCAAAAGCCCGTAGCGTCGCTAAGTCGGGCATGGCGGCAGGACAGAATTGTCGGCGGCATCGAACATAGTGTCGAACAGACACCGCCGGCGGGTGGACTCGAGTCTTCGCGGAGGGGAGCAGCCAGGTGAGCATCGCCGAGTTCCACGCGCCGCACTCGGTCCCCGGGGATGACTACGAGCGCGGCGGTTCCTCGGGTCGCTTGCCGCCCCAAGACGAGGGTGCCGAGCAGTCCGTGCTCGGCGCGATGATGTTGAGCAAGGACGCCATCGCAGACGTGGTGGAAGTGTTGCGGGGCGTCGACTTCTACCGTCCTGCGCACGAGTTGATCTATGACTCGATCCTCGACCTCTACGGGCGTGGGGAGCCGGCGGACGCGATCACCGTCTCTGCCGAGCTGACCAAGGCCGGTGACCTGGCTCGCACCGGCGGTGCACCCTACCTCCACACCCTCGTCTCCGGTGTCCCGCTGGCTGCCAACGCCGGTTACTACGCCAGCATCGTGCGAGAGAAGGCCATCCTGCGGAGGCTGGTCACCGCAGGCACCAAGATCGTGCAGCTGGGATACGCCGGCGAGGGCGAGGTCGACGACGTGGTCGACCAGGCACAGGTCGAGGTCTACAACGTCACCGACAAGCGCACGTCGGAGGACTACGCGCCGATCGCCGACATCATGGAGCTGACGATCGACGAGCTCGAGGCGATCAGCAACCGCGACGGCGAGATGGCAGGAGTGCCGACCGGGTTCGCCGAGCTTGACGAGCTGACGAACGGGCTGCACGGAGGGCAGATGGTCATCTTGGCTGCGCGGCCCGCCATCGGGAAGTCGACGTTGGGGCTGGACATCGCGCGGTCGGCGTCGATCAAGCATCAGCTGGCGAGCTGCATCTTCTCCTTGGAGATGAGCCGCACCGAGATCACCATGCGGCTGCTCTCGGCCGAGGCCAGGGTCCCGCTCCACCACATGCGCAACGGCAAGATGAGCGACGACGACTGGAACAAGCTGGTCCGCAAGATGGGCGAGGTCTCCGAAGCGCCCCTGTTCATCGACGACTCGCCCAACCTCACCATGATGGAGATCCGGGCGAAGGCTCGGCGGCTTAAGCAGCGGCATGACCTGCGGCTGATCGTGGTCGACTACCTCCAGCTGATGACGTCCGGCAAGAAGGTCGAGTCGCGCCAGCTCGAGGTGTCGGAGTTCTCCCGGCAGATCAAGCTGCTGGCGAAGGAGCTCGATATCCCGGTGGTCGCGATCTGCCAGCTCAACCGCGGCTCGGAGCAGCGCACGTCCAAGCGACCGATGCTGTCCGACCTGCGTGAGTCAGGCAGCCTCGAGCAGGACGCCGACATGGTGATCCTGCTGCACCGCGAAGATGTCTACGAGAGGGACTCGACTCGTCCCGGCGAGGCTGACCTGATCGTGGCCAAGCACCGCAACGGTCCGACCAAGGACCTCGTGCTCGCGTTCCAGGGGCACTACTCGCGCTTCGTCGACATGGCCCAGGACTGATCCTCTGTCGAGATGCGCCAAAGATTGACGAACCTGGCACGGGGGAGTTTGACGAGACTGCCGCGATCCGGAGACGTTCGTCAAAGTGACGGATGAGCCGTCGTCGGCCGGTCTGTCGTGCGGCCGCTGAACCCCGGCCCTGCCTTGACCAGCTGCTTCTTCGTGATTCGGCGTTCGGGAGCGGTGATGGGTCGGGTTCTCTTTCATCGAGCCAGTCGTTCCGGTGGTACATGGCAAACCTCTTCGCACGCCCCCCAGGCCAGCCGGTCACGCCTCAGGCAGTCCAGTACTTCGCCATTTCAACCCAACCTGGCCCGGCCGGGAGGTTGGGTCCTCTGACCAGCGGTGGTTCGGCGCCGGCCGCGCCTATTGTCTGGTGCGGTAGACGTGCATGGTCAGCGGTGCGAACAGTGCGGTCAGTGCCGCTGAGGCGATCAGCACCCACGCGACCGGGCCGAGCGTTGCGGTGCCGTTCATGAGTGCACGTTCCGCCGCGACCAGGTGGGTCACGGGGTTGACCTGGACGAAATCACGTAGCCAGGCAGGCAACGTGTGTGGGTCGACGAACACGCTGCTGGCGAAGGTGAGGGGGAAGAGCACCAGCATTCCGGCGTTCATGACGGCACTGGGGTGCGCATCAGCAGCCCGAGGGTGCTCCAGACCCAGCCGAGCCCGAAGGCGAACAGGAGCAACAGCGCGACCGCCGAGATCACACCCGTGGGGCCGCCGGCGGGACGGTAGCCCATGGTCATGCCG
>JBOHDU010000357.1:0-3047 GCA_050700615.1 Nocardioidaceae bacterium | reverse complement strand
ATGGAGCGCTCGATCAGGTGATCCACGACGACCTTGGGCGTGAAGTAGGAACCCGTCGCCTTGCGCTCGCCCGAGGCGGTGTGGAAGTAGACCGATCCAGATGACGCGTAGACCTCGTCGCCCGTCTTGGCGGGGACCCATGCACCGCTGCTGTCCACCGTGAGGTCTCCCTCGGCAAGAGAGAGCGAGCTTTCGAGTAGGCCCTCGTAGATGGTGCCGAACTCACGGACACTCAAAGAGCGGAAGTCGACCGGCCCGAGCACGCCGTCACCACTGACGTCGATGAGCAGACTCTTCAGCGCGGGGCCAAGGACGCTGTCGGGCAGCTCGATCTTGTTGATGAGTGCGCCCTCGGGCGAGCGGTCGGGGTGGGTCGAAAACAGGCCACCGTTGTAGGACGGAATCTGCCACTGCGGGTTGCCTTGGTCGATGGCGTTCCAGACCTGCACGAGGTCGAACCAGATCGTCGCCGAATCCCCGAAGGCGTCGGACTTCGAGTCGATGAGGCGCCGAGCGTTGGTCTTGAGACTGTTGGAGTCGAAGCCCTCGTTGCGACCGCTGGGCAGCAGCCCCCGGTCTTCGGCGTACGCCTGGAAGAGCAGGCGGAACAGGATGCGGAGCGTCACACGGTAGGCCAGTGACAACCCGTCGGCATCGAGCGCGACGGCAGCGTGCTTGGCAAGCCGCTGGGCCACCTCCACGGCGACCGGAGGGACGATCTCGTCATAGATGCGCTCGCGGAGACGGGCACCGAGCTCCGTGGCGTAGCGAGAGCTGTCGCGCAGAAGTTCGTCTGCCGTGCCGTCGGTGGCGAGAGCATCGGCGGAGAAGATCAGTGGCAGGAGCGCCGCATACTCGGAGTCGATGGTTGAGAGGTCGACCTCGAAGAACGTCTCTGCCTGCCCTTTGGAGCCAACACCCACGCCGTCGCGCCCCGGGGACAGCCGGACCTGGTCCGTCCGGAGAACGACGAGCCACGGGACCTCTTGTTTGGATGCAACGGCGAGGCCGAGGGCGACCGGCGAGAGCTTGAAGCGTTGCGTCTTGGCGTCGAACTGCTCGGAGTCATCGAGCAGTACCGCGACTGCACGTGGCGGGTGACCCCCGATGGAGAGCAACATCGTGCCGTTCGGCCCCGGTTGGGTCCCGAACCCGAGCGCCTCGACGAGCTGCTTTCGTCGCTTGCTCAGCAGACCGCCGGCCCTGTTGCCGAGAGCCTCCCAGTCCGAGCGCTTCGGCACGTTGCGGGTGATGTGGTGCGACGCGAAAAGACCGCTGTTGGCGAACCCTGCGACGCCGGTCGAGTCGTTGGCCTTACGGAAACCGGCGAACCGCTCGGTTGCAGCCAGCACGTCTGGTTCGGCGAGGACCGACTGGAGCTGGCGCTCGGCCTGCTCCAGCTGAAGTTCGATGGGCTGGGCCTGCGGGTCCGGGCCGAAAAGGTGAACGATGCCGTCGTGGACCACCGCGACGACGAGTTGGATCTGCGTCTTGCCCTTGCGCGCGGTGAAGAGGTCACGCAGGACCTGCCGCGACGGTGCGACGGCCGCGGACGCTGTGGCGATCTGAAACCCTCCCAGTCCGACTGGGTCGGGACCGACATAGACCTTCTCGGTCGTCACAGTGGCGGGCGCAGTCGAGTCGGTCCAGGACACGATCCTTTCGGCGGTCAATCGCACTACTGTCTCCTCAACCCGGCGGACGCTTCTCTCGGTCACCGTGGTTAGAACCCTAGCGATAGGAGCGACCAAACAGGGGCGATCCGACGCAGGATGCCCTTAGCGTCGCAGTTCCGGACGATGAACCTCGTAGAGGCGCTTCACGCGACTCCGTCGTGAGATCGCAGCGGGCGCGAGTCGCGGCCTTCCCCAGGCGATGCAAGAGGTGTGTGCCACTTCAAGAAGTTGGAGATTCGGCCGAGTGCAGATCAGTTTGACACCGACGTCGAGGACAACATGAACGTGCGCAGCGAGCTTGTCGTCGACGAGCGCCTAGACGTGCGCGTCGAGTGGCTCACGTCGACGCCAAGAACGACTCCACACACCCACTGCACTACGTGACCGGCGCGGGCGTCGGTTGACCCGTCGGTGACGAAACGTTGGCGGTCGGGTCCACCATGAGGAGCACGACCAGCGAAGTCCTCGGGAGACGACTTGGGAGTGATCAGGAGCTACCAGCCCATCGCTGAGTGCCAGCACTGCGGCGGACCGATGCCGACCTCGGCGACGACGGGCCGGTGGCGGGGTACTGCTCGGCCGCGTGCCGCAAGGCGGCCTACGAGATGCGTCGCGCGAGGAAGCCGGAGGCGATCCGCGTGAAGCTGGTCGACCTGGTGATCACCGAGACCCGCGAGAGCGTCAAGGTCGTCGACGAGGGCCACGGGATCGTGACCCGTGTCGTCAACGTCGCTCAGTCGCCGCGGGCGTTCGCGAACGTGGTCGGGCACCTGGCCGGCATGGCGCGGAACAAGGAGCCGCTCGACGACCCGAAGTGGCAGCCCGTGGTGCGCGCGATCGAGGACCTGAACAAGGCGATCCTCGGCAAACCCGCCGGCCGCCGCTGGTGACCGATGTGAGGCTCACCGAGTCACTCACACTCCCGGCCGCGGGTCGCTGGAAGACTGCCCCCATGACCAGGGCGAGCCGGGAGACCACCAGCAGCCGCTGCGCGCTCTCCTTCCTAGCTGCCCTCGCTGCGGTCCTGGCCACGATCCTCAGCAGCGCCACAGCGTCGGCCGCAACCACGGCCACGGCTGAAACTCGCGTCCGGGCTTCGGGCGTTGTGGTCGAGGTTCCCGTCGGGCCGCGGGAACACATCGGTGCAGGTCAGCGGCTAGGAAGCGACCCGGTGGGGATCGTAACCGCGGTGGCTACCGGTGTTGCCGCAAAAGCGAAGAAGGTCTCCTGCCCGGAGTCAGAGAGGGCTGGCCCGAGCGAGTCGCCGACAACGGCAAGGGCAAGGTCTGGCAGGAGCCTGGCTCGACGGGGAACGCGAACATGGTCCGCGTGATGGAACCGACCGAGCGATACCCCAACGGTTACGTCCGC
>JBOHDU010000356.1:0-5611 GCA_050700615.1 Nocardioidaceae bacterium | reverse complement strand
GCTGACACTGACGCTCGCAGATCCGCTCGCATCAAGCCGAAAACGCCCCTGGAAAGCGAACTGACCTGGGCGAAAGCCCAGGTCAGCGATGGTAGCGGGGGCGGGATTTGAACCCGCGACCTCTGGGTTATGAGCCCAGCGAGCTACCGAACTGCTCCACCCCGCGTCGCCTGTTTCCAGCAATCGACAACCATACGGTCTGCCAGTCTCCCGATCAAATCCGCCCAGCAACGCCGGCCACTCACGGGCGGCGCGGCCCAACGCGTACCAGAACCTCGGCCCGTCTTCGATCGGCTCCTCCTCCGATCGAAGACTCCCGAGGTACGGCCTTGGCGGGTGCTGAGACGAGGTCTCAGGCGGCTAGGGCCCGCCGGTCAGGCGGCTACGGTCCGCCGGTCGTGGGGCTCCCCGTCGTCGGCCCACCCGACGTCGGCCCACCCGTGCTCGGCCCGCCCGTGGTAGGTCCGGAGCTGGTAGGTCCGGAGCTCGTGGGACCACCGGTCGTGGGGGTCGACTGCTTGTTCATCAGCGCCAGGGCCTGGTCGAGCAGCCGAAGCCCGCGCTCGTTGGCAGTCTGGTAGCCGCCGAGATCGCCGGCCTGGAACGCCGCCTGCGCCTGCTTGAACGACTGCTGCGAGCGGTCCAGCAGCGTCTTGATCTGCTGATCCACCGTGCTCGTCGGGTGTCCCTTACCCGGCTTGTGGTGGTGCTGGGTGCTGCCGTTACCCGGCGGCGCGGTGTTGCCCTGCTGCGCCGGCGTCAGCTTCAGCGCATTCGCTAGCGCTTCGGGCAGGCTCCGCCCGACTCCGACCTGCTCGCCGATGTCGACGGCGACGTACTGAAGGATCGGGTACGAGCCCGTCCCGCCGCTGAAGGTGTAGATCGGTTGGGCGTACATCAGCACCCGACCGACCGGCAGGGTGAGCAGGTTGCCGTACTGCACCTGGGTGTCGCCGCCCTTGCTGAAGCTCAGCAGCTTCTGCCGCACCGCAGGGTCGTTCTGGATCGCGTTCTCCACGAGCGTCGGGCCGCTCACCGCGTTGTCGCTCGGTAGCTCGAGCACCGTGATCTTGCCGTAGTTGGGGCTCGTCGCGTCGGCGTTCACCGACACGAAGCTGGCCAGGTTCTGCCGGCTCTGCGGCGTGTAGACGCTGCTCAGCGCGAAATGCGGCGCCGAGCCCGGTAGCTCCATGGTCAGGTAGAACGGTGGCTGGGCTGACTGCCCGTTGCTCGTCGGGTCCTCCGGAACCTTCCAGTTCTCCGAGCCGCCGTAGAAGGTACGCGGGTCCGTGATGTGGTACGTCGAAAGCAGTTCGCGCTGCACCTTGAACAGATCCTCGGGATACCGCAGATGCGCCATCAGGTCGGGCGAGATCGCCGACTTCGGCAAGACGCTGCCCGGGAAGGCGCTCATCCACGCCCGCAGTACCGGGTCGTGCGCGTCCCACTGGTACAGCCGCACCGTGCCGTTGTAGGCATCAACCGTGGCCTTCACCGAGTTGCGGATGTAGTTGATGTTGTCGGCCTGGTGCCCTGCGACAGCCTGCTCCTTGGTCAGCGAGTCGTCGGTGGCCTGGCTGAGGTCGACGGTGTTCGACATCGGGTAGCTCGAACTGGTGGTGTAGCCGTCGAGGATCCACACCAGCCGCCCGCCGACCACGGCCGGGTAGCTGTCACCGTCGACCGTTAGCCACGGCGCCACCTTCTCGACCATCTGCCGTGGGTTGCGGTCGTAGATGATCCTCGAGTCCGAGTTCACCCGCTCCGACAGCAGGATTGACGAGTCCCAGAACTTCGCCGCGTAGAGCACCCGGTCAAAGGTCGACTTCAGCGCCACGCCCCCGCTGCCCTTGTACGTCGACGTCTGGTCCCGGCCATTGCCCGATGACGTGCTCGGGATGTTGAGCTCCACCGGCGGCTTGCCCGGAGGGCCGCCGACGATCGAGTAGTCCGGCTCGCTCTCTCCGAAGTAGATCTCCTGCTGGAACTTGCCCAGCCGTCCCACCGACGGCAGGTTCTGCTCGGCCCACACCGGGGTTCCGTCGGCGCTGCGCTGGTCCCCGTACGCCGCCACGACGCCGTAGCCGTGGGTGTAGACGGTGTGCTCGTTGGTCCAGTTGCGCTGTGACGCCTTCAGCCCGTTCAGGTTCAGCTCGCGGGCCCCGATCACCACGTCCTGAGCCACGGAGCTCCCCGGGAACTTGTAGCGGTCGACGTCGAGCACGTCCGGCATCTGGTAGAACCCGCGCATCTGCTGCAGCGCCTCGAAGGCCGGCGACACCAGCTTGGGATCGATGAGCCGCACCCCGGGCAGCTCGTTGGCCAGCTTCAGCACAGACTTCTTCACCGAGGCCGTCATCGAGACAGTCGCGTTGTAGCCCTTCACGTCGACCTGGTTCAGGCCATAGGCAGTGCGGGTCGCGGCGATGTTCTTGGCGATGTACGCCGCCTCCTTGTCGGCCTCGGACGGCGAGACCTGGAAGCGCTGCACGATCGCCGGCCAGATACCACCGATCAAGATCGCCGAGAAGATCAGGAGGCCGAAGCCCAGTACCGGCAGCAGCCACCCCGGTCGCACGACGTTGCCGAAGAAAAGCAGGGCACAGATGATCGCGATGATCGACAGAATGTTCTTCGACGGCAGCACGGCGTGGGCGTCGGTGTAGTTGACCCCGGTGAAGAGGTTGTTGTTGGAGATCGCCAGGCCGTACTTGTCCAGCCAGTAGGCGACCGCCTTGAGCAGCATGAAGACACCGAACAGCACCGACAACTGCATCTGCGCGCCGGCGGCCACGTGCCTCGTCTTCGCCGCGATCCGGATCCCCCCGTAGAGATAGTGCGTGAGCGCCGTCGCCAGGATGGCCAGGATCATCGTGGTGAAGCCGAACGTCAGCAGGTAGCGGTACCACGGGTAGCTGAAGACGTAGAACCCGATGTCGCGGTGGAAGTAGACGTCGGTCTGCCCGAAGGGCACGCCGTTGCGCCACAGCATGTAGGTCTGCCAGTGGCCCGCCGCGCTCAGGCCGGCAAACAAGCAGATGATCGCCGCGATGCCGCCCACGATCCACTGCCGGACCGGGTCGACGGTGTCCTGGTAGCGCTCGATCGTGGGGTTGCGGTAGCCGTCGCCGAGCATGATCGGCCGGATCCGGTAGGCCAGCACGATGTTGCCGGCCACGGTGCCCGCCATGACCAGCCCGAAGATCACGAACAGCCCGACCCGGGTCCAGAACACCCGGGTGTACACGTTGCTGTAGCCCAGCGACTGGTACCAGAGGTGGCTCGTCCAGACTTCGACGAAGAACGAGAAGGCGATGACGAGCACGACCACGATGGCCAGCGTGGGCAGCAGCGCGCGCGGACGCCGCGAGGGGATACGCCGCCTGCGCTTCGCCGGCTGCTCACCGCCGGCGTCACCCTCAAAGATGCCGCTCACCCGACTCCTTCCGCGACGAGCTGCCACCCATCGTCACGCCTCCAGCGTCTCACGAAGCGCCTGGACCAAGCGGGGCACGAGGTCGGCACCGTTCAGCACCTCGTCGTCCACGTCGTGCGACCGCATCCGCAGCGCACAGTGACTCTCGCCGCTGCGCAGCACCCCCGCCACGATGCGCACCTCCTCACGTCGCTGGTGTCCTGCCGCGTATCGCGCGGCTTCTGCCGGGTCGTCGGGCACCGCGGCCTCGGCCTCCGGCGGCAGTACGACGCGCTCGACCACCGCCAGGGCTCCGGCGACGGCATCGGGCCAGGTGATCTGGCTCAGCAACTCCTCCAACGAGCCGGCGTGCTCTGCTAGTTCCTGCTCGACCGCGGTGAACGCGCTTGCTTCGCCGTCGGAGGCACCCAGCTCGGCGGCCAGCGCCGGCTCCGCCTCGACAAGATCCATCGTGCCGACCAGGGCGAACAGCCGCGCAGGCCGGTCCCACCCCGCCTCGCTCGCGTCGAGCTCAACCTCGACGACCGCAGCCCGGAGGCCGGCGGCCACGAGCGGATCGGGCGTCACGCGCGGACCCGACGTCGCCTCATTGAGTCCCGCCGCACCGCGGCACCTGCGCCAGGTGGTGAGCGTTGATCGCCTTGATCGCCTTGATCGCGCTCGCCAGGGTCGTCACCTGCACCAACTCCATCTTGTTCGCGTACTGCGATCCGAGGGCCTCCTTGCAGTCCCCCTTGGGCGACAGGAAGACCTGCGCGCCCTCGGCGTAGGCCCCCGCCATCTTCTGCTGGATGCCTCCGATCGGCCCGACCACGCCATCGACGCTCATCGTCCCGGTGCCGGCGATGAAGCGGTCGTCGGTCAGCGGACCGGGCGTGAGCATGTCGTAGATCGCCAGCGAGAACATCGTCCCGGCGCTCGGGCCGCCGATCTGGTCGGCCACCTCCCGGTTGAAGCTCACCGTGAAGGGGGGCGTGTAACGCTCGCCGAGCACCACGCCGACCCGCGAGCTGCCGGGCTTTTGGGGGTCGTCCGCGGTGACCAGCGTCTTCGTGAGCGGCTTCCCGCCGCGCACGATGCCCAGCCGGATCGTCGACTTGGCGGGTATCGCCTGGATCGCGTTGACGGCCTGCTGGTCGGTGTTCACCACCTTCCCGTCCACGGTCTTGAGCGTGTCGCCCTGGTGGAGCACGCCGTCGGCCGGGGCCCCGGGCTCGATCTTGTCGATGGTGAGCGTCAGCGGGTGGTAGCCGAGCAGGATCATGGCGGAGGCCGCCGCCGAGGACTGCGACGAGACCATCTCCTGCCGGTTCTGCTGCTCCACCTGCCCGACGCTCTGCTGTGGCGGGTAGATCACGTCGCGCGGGAGCACGATGCGGTTGGGGTCGAGCCACGCACTGATGACGTCCGACAGCCGCAGCTCCGGCTGCGGCGAGGTCACCGACACCGTCGTCAGATTGAGATGTCCGGTCGTCGGGTAGGTCTTGTGGCCGTCGATGACGATGATCGGCTTGCCGTCGAAGCTGCCGAGCACGTTCTCGGTGATCCCCGGCGACATCACGACGTAGGGCACCGGGATGATCAGGGCCAGCGCGACCAGCAGGACGAGGGCGATGCCCGCCACCGTCAGCGACAGAGTCTTGCGGCTCATGCCGACGATGATGTCACCGAGGCGAAGACCCGGCCGATGCGGGGCGGCGGGCCGTGCGGCGTACGGCGACCCCGTGCGTCGGCTCGACCGGCACCGTCGATGTCGGCGCACCCCGGCCCGGAGCCGGCTTCGCGAGTGCCTGGCTCATCCTCGCCAGGGCTGCGTCGGAGTCGTCGCGCCTGATCTCGTCACGCTCGCGCCCGGCCCACGCGACCCAGCCCATCGCCAGGCAGGTCGCGACCAGGGGCGGCACCAGCCACCACAGGACGTCCATCGCCACCTCCTGAGCCGACTGGATCATCGAGCCCGCAAGCCCCGGCCGGGAGGACCGACCGGGCTGCGCGAGCGAGTCACAGCCTACGTCGACCAACCCGGCGAACTCGGTATCCTCGCCGGGTACGACGCGGGTCGGTTCGCGACCGACGCTCGACGCGCTCCGGGAGCGTGCGGCCCGCCAGCCCCTTCAGGGGGTTCCGACCCACTCTTCGCTGCCGTCGGCGAACAGCTGGTGCTTCCAGATCGGC
>JBOHDU010000355.1:0-14185 GCA_050700615.1 Nocardioidaceae bacterium | reverse complement strand
ATCTGGATCCCGACCTTGACCTCCTCGACGGGCGGCGCAGACAGGGAGACTCGGATGGTGTCGCCGATGCCCTGGCTGAGCAGGGCACCGAACGCGACGCCCGACTTGATCGTGCCCTGGAACGCCGGGCCGGCCTCGGTGACGCCGAGGTGCAGGGGCCAGTCGCCGGCCTCGGCCAGCAACTCGTAGGCCCGCACCATGACCACCGGGTCGTTGTGCTTGACCGAGATCTTGAAGTCGTGGAAGTCGTGCTCCTCGAAGAGCGAGGCCTCCCACACTGCCGACTCGACGAGCGCCTCAGGGGTGGCCTTGCCGTACTTCTTCAGCAGCCGCGGGTCGAGGGAGCCGGCGTTGACACCGATGCGGAGTGACGTGCCGTGGTCCCTGGCGGCTTGCGCGATCTGCTTGACCTGGTCGTCGAACTTGCGGATGTTGCCGGGGTTGACCCGCACGCCCGCACAGCCGGCCTCGATCGCAGCGAACACGTACTTCGGCTGGAAGTGGATGTCGGCGATGACGGGGATCTGCGAGTGCCGAGCAATCTCGGGGAGCGCGTCGGCGTCGTCCTGACTCGGGCAAGCCACCCGGACGATGTCGCAGCCGGTCGCGGTGAGCTCGGCAATCTGCTGCAGGGTCGCATTGACGTCCGAAGTTACCGTCGTGGTCATCGACTGGACAGACACCGGGGCGTCGCCGCCGACGAGCACCTTTCCGACCTTGATCTGCCGGGTCTTACGCCGTGGCGAGAGAACCGGGGGAGGCGCCGCAGGCATCCCGAGATTGATGCTGGTCATGGACATGTCCTCGCAGTCTGCGCGTGTCGGGGTCGGAAGAGCACGGTCAACTTGTCAGCCGAATCGGGTTGACGATGTCGGCCCAGACGAGCATGACGCCCATGACGATCAGCACCGAGGCTGCGACATAGGCGATGGGCAACATCTTGGCGACGTCTGCGTAGCCCGGGTCGGGGAGCCGGCGCAGCTTCGCCCAGGCGCGACGCAGCGCCTCGTAGATCGCGCCAGCGATATGGCCGCCGTCGAGCGGGAGCAGCGGGATGAAGTTGAAGAGGGCAACGAAGAGGTTGACGACTCCGAGCAGCGTGAGCAGCGTCGCAACCCGGTCGGTGAGGTCGATGTGGGAGTCCGACGCGACCTGTCCGGCGACCCGGCTGGCGCCGACGACGCTCATCGGGCTTTGCGGGTCACGCTTCTCCAGGCCCAGCGCGGCCTTGGTGACGCCGACCATACGCTGCGGCAGGTCGAGCAGCGCGGAACCCGTGCGCTCGGCGTAGTTGCCCATCGTGGAGAACACGTAGCCGACGCTCTCACGCTGCCGCACCTGCACGGGGTAGATGCCGAGGAAGCCGGCCTCGACGTACTTGGTGGGGTTGCTGAGGTTGTTGACCTGGTTGCGAATCGGGTGGGCCGTCAGAGTCACGCGATGCCCGTCGCGCTCGACCGCGACCTTCATCGTGGTGTCGGCACTGGCGCGTGTGACCTGTGAGAACTGGTCCCAGCTGTGCATGGCGACCCCGTTGACCGCGAGGATCTTGTCGCCGGGCCGGAAGTGCGCCTTCGCCGCGGGTGAGAGTGGGTCGCTCGAGACGCAGGTGCGGCCTGCCTGGCTGGCCTTGATCACGCAATCCTCGACCGACTGCACCTGCAGGCCGGACTTGGCCACACCGAAGCCGATGAAGACGATGCCAAGCATCACCACGGCAAGGAAGACGTTCATCATCGGGCCGCCCGACATCACGATGACCTTCTTCCACCACGCCTTGCGGTAGAAGAGCCGGTCCTCATCGTCGGGCGTGACGTGCTCGTACTCGATCGCCCGGGCATCAGCGATGAGCCTGCTGAAGAAGCCGTTGCCGCGACTGACGGGACTGCCATCGGGATTGCGCTTCTCGGGTGGCAGCATGCCGACCATCTTGATGTACCCGCCCATCGGGAACATCTTGACGCCGTACTCGGTGTCGCCCTTCTTGGTCGACCAGACCGTCTTGCCGAAGCCGACGAAATACTGCGTGACCTTGACCCCGAACTTCTTGGCCGGCCACATGTGGCCTACCTCGTGCAAGGCGATGGAGGCCACGACGCCGAGGAAGAACAGCACAACGCCGAGTGCATAGACCAGTGCGGTCATGGCCGGCTCGCTCCTCCAGGTCTGTCGGGGACGGCAATGAACTCCGCCGCGCACGCACGTGCCCAGCCGTCAGCCGCCAGCACGTCGTCGGCGGTCAACTTGCCCTCCCTAGAGGGTACGTCCTCGTGGTGCAGCACCGCAGCGACGGCGTCGACGATCCCCAGGTAGGGCAGCTCCCCCCGCCAGAACGCCTCGACGGCGACCTCGTTCGCCGCGTTGTAAACGGCAGGCGCCACTCCGGCCCTCCGTCCTGCCTGGATCGCCAGCTGGAGCAGCGGGAACGCCTCGTCGTCGACGGGCTCGAACTGCCAGCTCTGCGCGTGGCTCCAGTCGACCGGGCGCGCCGAGCCGTTCACCCGATCGGGCCAGCCCAGAGCCAGGCTGATCGGCAGCCGCATGTCGGGCGGCGAGATCTGGGCGATCGTCGACCCGTCGTAGAACTCGACCATCGAGTGGATGACCGACTGGGGGTGCACGACCACCTCGATCCGGTCGAAGTCGATGTCGAAGAGCAGGTGCGCCTCGATGACCTCGAGTCCCTTGTTGACAAGCGTCGACGAGTTCGTGGTGACCATGGGACCCATGTCCCAGGTCGGGTGTGCCATCGCCTGCTCCGGCGTGACATCAGTCAGCTCGTCGCGGCGGCGACCGCGGAACGGGCCGCCACTGGCCGTGATCACCAGCCTGCGCACCTCGTCGGCGCGGCCCGCGCGCAGACACTGGGCTAGCGCCGAGTGCTCCGAGTCGACCGGCACGATCTGCCCCGGCTTCGCGGCCGACGTCACGACCTCGCCACCGATGATCAGCGACTCCTTGTTGGCGAGCGCCAAGGTGGTCCCGGCCTCGAGCGCTCGCAGTGTCGGCGTCAGTCCGACGGCGCCGGTGATGGCGTTGAGTACGACGTCGCACGGCAGCGCCGCCAGCTGGTCGGCGGCATCGGGACCGACGACGATGCGAGGCACCGGGAAGCCCCCATGGTGGTATCCGCGGCGTTGGGCCTCGGCGTACAGCGCGAGCTGGACGTCCTGGGCGGAGGTGCCACGACGGATGCCGACGACTGGCACGCCGAACTCGATCGCCTGCGCCGCGAGCAGTTCTGGACGACTTCCTCCGGCCGCCAGCCCGACGATGCGAAACGTGTCTGGGTTGGCGCGCACGACGTCGAGCGCCTGCGTGCCCACCGACCCGGTGGACCCGAGGAGCACGATGTCCCGCGGCTGTCTCACCAGCACATTGTCCCATGCAGCACCGTGGTGCGGCCCGCCCTCGAGCCCCGGAATGGCACCCAGGTTCACCAGGCCGGTCGCGCGGCGAGTCAGAGGGGCAGGCCGGTGAGAACCAGGACCCGCTCGTAGGTGAAGTCCTGCATGGCGTAGCGAATCCCCTCGCGGCCGACGCCGGACTCCTTCGCCCCGCCGTAGGGCATCTGGTCGGCGCGGTAGCTCGGCGTGTCGCCGACGATGACGCCGCCGACCTCGAGCGCCCGATGCGCGGCGAACGCCGTCTGCAGGCTGTGCGTGAACACCGCCGCCTGCAGGCCGTAGACCGAGTTGTTGACCTTGGCGAAGGCTGCATCGACGTCGGCCACACGATCGAGCAGCATCACCGGCCCGAATACCTCCTCGCAGGCGACCTTGGCATCGGGGGCGACCCCCTCGAGGACGGTCGGCTCCAGCGAGGTGCCGCTGCGCCCGCCACCGGTGAGCAGTGTCGCCCCCCCGGAGACCGCCTCCTGCACCCAGCCGACGATGCGGCGCGCGGCGTCCTCATTGATGACCGGCCCGACCTGGGTGGCGCCATCGGCGGGGTCACCGACCGCGAGCCCCTGCACCTTGGCCACCAAGCGCGACTTGAAGTCGTCGTAGAGCCCTTCAGCGACGAACACCCGCTGTACGCCGATGCACGACTGACCGCCTTGGTAGTTGGAGAACGTAGCCAGCCGCGTCGCGGCCCAGTCGAGGTCGGCCTCGCCGGACCAGTCGTCGCAGACGACCGCTGCCGCGTTTCCACCGAGCTCGAGCGTCACATGCTTGTGCGGTACTGCCCTCTCTATGTCCCAGCCGACCCCACCTGATCCGGTGAAGGAGACGACCGGCATCCGCTCGTCGGCGACCAGGGCGGCCGCATCCTCGTTCTTCACGTTGACGACGTTGACCATCCCGGGTGGCAGATCCGTCTCGGCGATGATCTCGGTCAGCACCAGCGCCGAGAGCGGTGTCTTGGGGGCCGGCTTGATCACCACGGGCGCCCCGACCGCGAGCGCCGGCGCGACCTTGTGCGCGACCAGGTTGAGGGGGAAGTTGAACGGCGTAATGGCGAGCACGACACCTTTGGGCACCTGTCGCACGTAGGCCATCCGGCCCTCTGCGGCCTTGTCCGTGTCGAGCCGCATCGCCTCGCCCGACCACCGGCGGGTCTCCTCTGCCGCGATCCTGAACACCGACACCGCCCGGCCGACCTCGGCCCGCGACCAGACGAGCGGCTTCCCGTTCTCGGCGGTGATGAGCTGGGCCAGCTCCTCAGCTCGCTCGGCGATGCGGGCGCTCACCGCGGCCAGCGCATCGGCTCGCGCGTAGATCGGGAGCCCGGCTGCCTCGTTGCGGACGGCGAACGCCGCGGCCACGGCCTCCTCCACCTGCTCCGAGGTGGCCCACGAGGTGGTGCCGACCACGCGGCCGTCGTAGGGGCTGCGGACTTCAAGCGACTCGGTGCCCTCGACGGGCTTGCCGGCCACCCACATGGAGTAGGAAGCAGTCATGAGTCCGACGCTAGCGCCATCCGCGCCCGAGTGTGAGGGCGAGGGTGATCCCCGTCCGCGGCCGGAACAGATCGATGGCTGTGCCCAGCAGGTCGTCCAGTACGGTCGGGGCATGACTGAGAGAGCTGGTGGCCCCGAGCTGGCCCAGGAACGCCGCGTCGTCACCGCCATCCCCGGTCCGAGGTCACGGGAGCTGCATGCACGGGAGCGGGCGGTCGTCTCCACCGGGATCGGTGTCGGGTTGCCCGTCTACGTCGTCGCCGCCGGCGGTGGAGTCGTGGTGGACGTCGACGGGAACTCGCTGATCGACCTCGCCTCCGGCATCGCGGTCACCAGCGTCGGCAATGCGGCACCGGATGTGGTGAGTCGTGTAAGCGATCAGGTGGCGCGGTTCACCCACACCTGCTTCATGGTCGCGCCGTACGAGGCGTATGTCGAGGTCTGCGAGCAGCTCGCCGAGCTGACCCCCGGAGTCCACGCGAAGAAGAGCGTGCTGCTGAACTCTGGGGCCGAGGCGGTCGAGAACGCCATCAAGATCGCCCGCACGCACACGCGCCGCAACGCGGTCGTGGCCTTCGACCACGCCTACCACGGCCGAACGAACCTGACCATGGCGATGACCGCGAAGAACGCACCCTACAAGGACGGTTTCGGGCCGTTCGCCGGTGAGGTCTATCGCGCACCCGTGTCGTACCCCTTCCGCGAGGTCACCCCGATCAAAGGCCCGGAGGCGGCCGAGCGAGCGATCGCGATGATCGAGAAGCAGGTAGGCGGCCACAACGTCGCCTGCCTGGTGATCGAGCCCATCCTCGGTGAGGGCGGCTTCGTCGTGCCCGCCGAAGGTTTCCTGGCTCACCTTGCCGACTGGTGCACGGACAACGGCGTGGTGTTCGTCGCCGACGAGATCCAGACAGGTTTCTGTCGCACCGGCGACTGGTTCGCGTGCGATCACGAGGGCGTGGTTCCCGACCTGATCACCACCGCGAAGGCGCTCGGTGGTGGGCTCCCGCTCGCGGCCGTGACCGGACGCGCCGAGATCATGGATTCGGTCAACCCGGGTGGGCTGGGTGGGACCTACGGCGGAAACCCCGTCGCCTGCGCCGCGGCCCTTGGTGCAATCTCGACCATGCGGGCGCTCGACCTCCCCGCGCGGGCCCGGCATATCGGCAGCCTGATGACACGGCGGCTCACGGAGCTTGCCGACAAGCACGACGTCATCGGGGACGTACGCGGTCGCGGCGCGATGGTCGCCCTGGAGTTGGTCGAGCCCGGCACGACCAAGCCGAACGCCGCCGTTGCGGCTGCGCTCAGCTCGGCCTGTCACGCAGCAGGCGTGCTGACCCTGACCTGTGGCACGTTCGGCAACGTGCTGCGGTTCCTGCCCCCCCTCGTCATCGGCGACGACCTGCTCGAGGAGGCGCTGGGTGTGCTCGAGGAGGCGCTCGACAGCACTACCGCCTGACATCGGGCGGCCCGATAGGGTCGATGAGACGTCAACCGGTGAGAGAGGAGCAGCACATGGGCGCGCTATGGCACCCGTTCTCTGACATGGGAGCGGTCGAGACCAAGGGTGAGTTCACCATCGTGCGTGGCGAAGGCGTCTACGTCTTCGACGGAGCTGGGAGTCGCTACCTCGACGCGACCGCAGGCTTGTGGTACGCCAACGTCGGGCACGGGCGCGCCGAGCTCGCCGAGGCGGCCGCCCGCCAGATGCAGACGCTCGCGGCCTACAGCACGTTCGGCGACTACGCGACCCAACCGACCATCGAGCTCGCCGAGCGGCTGGCTGCGATCGCCCCGGTGCCCGGCACCAAGGTCTACTTCACCTCTGGCGGCTCCGACTCGGTCGACACCGCGGCGAAGCTGGCGCGCCGCTACTGGCACGAGGTAGGCAAACCGAGCAAGACCTATGTGATCGGGCGGCAGAAGGCGTACCACGGGATGCACTACGCCGGCACGGCGCTCGCCGGCATTCCCGGAAACCGCGAGGGCTACGGCGACCTCGTGCACGAGTCCGCGACGGTCGGCTGGGACAGCGTCGACGACCTTCGCGCCACCATCGAGAGGCTCGGCGCCGACAACGTGGCGGCGTTCTTCTGCGAGCCGGTCATCGGCGCCGGAGGCGTCTTCGCGCCGCCGGAGGGCTACCTGGCCGACGTGCGCAAGGCGTGCACGGAGTACGACGTGCTGTTCGTCGCCGACGAGGTCGTCACCGGCTACGGACGCATCGGTGGGTCGTGGTTCGCGAGCACCCGCTTCGGCCTCGAGCCCGACATGGTCACCACCGCCAAGGGACTCACGTCCGGCTACCTCCCGATGGGGGCGGTGCTGATCGCGCCCCGCGTCAGCGAGCCGTTCTTCCGCCCCGAGCAGGGAGTGTGGTGGCGGCACGGGTACACGTACTCCGGCCATGCCACAGCGGCCGCGGTCGCGCTGGCCAACCTCGACCTCATCGAGCGGGAGAAGCTGCTCGACGAGTCGGCGCGGCTCGAGTCGACGCTCGCCTCGAGCCTCGCCGCGTTGGCGGAGCACCCCCGGGTCGAGGAGGTGCGCAGTGGAGTCGGCGCGATCGCGGCCGTGCAGCTGACCGAATCGTCCGAGGCCGCGGCCCTTGCCGTCACCCTGCGCTCGTTCGGCGTTGCGACGCGCGCCGTCGGAGCCGGCGGGATCCAGATCTCGCCGGCCTTCGTGATGACCGACGACCAAGTGGCCGAATTGGCCGCCGCCATCGGCAAGGCCCTCGACGCCTGAGCCTCCGAGCGGCCCCATGCCGGCGCTCGGGTGGCCCTTGACTAGCCGTAGCGGCGGCGGTTGCGACGAAGCAAGATCGTGTTGCCGATCACCAGCAGCACACCGAAGGCGAAGATGAGGGTGCCCATGACGTTGACCTGCGGCGGGGTGCCGACCTTCGACGTGCCGTAGACCCACAGCGGGAACGTGTAGGTCGTGCCCGCGTTGAACTCGGTGATGATGAAGTCATCGATCGACAGCGCGAACGCGAGCAGCCCACCGGCGACGACCCCCGGCATCAGGATGGGCAGCGTAACCAGGCGGAAGGTCGTGTACCCGCCGGCGCCCAGGTCCTTCGACGCCTCCTCGAGCGAGCGGTCGTAGGCCGCCATCCGGGCCCGCACCGTAATCGCGACATAGACGATGTCGAACATGATGTGGGCGATGACGATCGTCCAGTATCCGCGCGGGATGCCGAGGGTGAGGAAAAGAGAGAGCAAGCCGGTGCCCATGGCGATCTCGGGCGCCGCGACGTTGGCGAACAGCACCAGGTCGAGGATCGCACGGCCACGGAAGCGGTACTTGCCCATCGAGTAGCCGATCATCGTCCCGAAGATGCAGGCAACGATGGTGACGAGGATCGCGATGGTGATCGAGTTCTCCAACGCGGTCGTCAGGTTGTTGATCGCAAACAGGTCGCGGTACCAGTGCAACGTCCAGCCCTGCCAGACGAAGTTGTACCTGCTGGTGGTGTTGTTGAAGCCGAACAGGATCATCACCAGGATCGGCAGTGACAGCCAGCAGATGATCACCCAGGTATAGACCTGCAGGAACCGGCCGCGACCGCGCTCCTTGGGGCGGCGACGCACCTTGCCGGCGCTCGGCCGGTGCTGCGTCGACTCGATGACCGGGGCGCTCATCCGGCGGTCGCATCCATCACGTCACGCGTGCCGAGCGCCTTCGCATAGGCGAAGATCCCGAGCAGCAGCGCACCGAGCAGGATCGAGCTCAACGCCGCGGCTTGGGGATAGTTGGAATTGGTCAGATAGAGCGTCTCGATGATGTTGCCGATCATCACCTGCCCCGTCCCACCAAGGATCGTGGCGTTGACGTAGTCGGAGCTTGCCGGCACGAACGTCAAGATGACGCCCGCAAAGACGCCCGGTAGCGAGAGCGGCAGCACGACCCTCAAGAAGGCCTGGGCCCGGTTGGCGAACAGGTCGCTTGCCGCCTCGACGAGCACCCGGTCGATCCGCTCCAAGGCAACGTAGATCGGCAGCACCATGAAGGGCAGGAAGTTGTAGACCAGACCACCCACGACTGCGTACGGCGTTGCCAGGATGTGGAAGTTGTTGGGCAGCATCCCCCACGACTTGAGGTGGCCGAGGACGATGCCGTTGTCGGCCAGCAGAAACTGCCAGGAGATGGTCCGGATCACGAACGTCACGAAGAACGGCAGCAGGATCAAGAACAGATACGTCGACTTGTGCCGGCCGCCCTTGAACGCGATCCAGTACGCCATCGGGTAGGCCAGCGCGATCGTGAACACCGTCGTGAGCAGGCCGTACCACAGCGACCTGAGCAGCTGCGTGTGGTAGAGGCTCACCATGTCGGAGTAGTTGCTGAACTGGAACGTCTGCTGGAATCCCTGCGTGATGTCGCCGCTTTGCAGCGACACCGAGACCATGACGGCCATCGGCACCACGAAGAAGATGGCCAGCCAGAGCCCGCCGGGGAGGATCAGCAGGTAGGGAGCAAGTCGGCTTCGCATGTGAGGACCAGCCCTACGACTGGTAGACGGGCTCGAAGATGCTGTTCCAGGTGTTGAGCTGGTTGCCTGCCTTGGGTGTCAGTCCGTTGGTCGTGTTGGCGTAGACCTTTTCGCTCGGGAACGTCGCGAAACTCGTCGCGATCGCATCGAGGTACTGCTTGTCGCTCTTGCTCGTGGCGCTCTTGGCGTCCTGCTCGACGACCTGCCGAGCATCGGGAACGGGAGAGATGTAGTTGACCCACTCGGTCACCTCGGCGGCAACCTTCGGCTGGTAGTAGTAGTCCATCAGCGCCATGGCGCTGACAGGGTTCTGGGCCTCCTTCAAGATCACGAAGTTGTCGGTCCAGAGCAGCCCGCCCTCCTTCGGGATCACGAACTTCAACTCCTGCCCGTTTGCCTTCCCCGAGAGGTTCTGCTGGAAGATGTCTCCCGACCACGCCATGCTGATCCAGATGTCGCCGGTGGCCAAGGCCTGGATGTAGTTCTGGGAGTAGTACTGGCGCACCAGCGGGCGTTGCCTGTCGAGCCACGCCGCCGCCTTCCTCCAGTCGCTCTCGGTGGACTTGAGCGGATTGACCCCGATCGCCATCAGTGCACAGTTCGGTAGGTCCTCGTTGTTGGCGAACATGCCGATCTTGCCTGCGAACTTGGGATCCTGCAGGTCCTGCCAGCTCGTGATCTCCCGACCGGTCTGCGAGGGGTTGTAACCGATGCCCGTGAAGCCGGCCTGCCAGGGGATCGACAATACGTTTCCGGGGTCGAAGGCTTCGTTCTGGTAGCGCTGGCCGCCGTACTTGCGGAAGTTCTTCAGTCGGGACTGGTCGAGCGGGACGAAGAAGCCGAGCTGCTCGAACTTGTTGAAGTAGATGCCGCTGCTGATGACCGCCAGGTCGTAACCGGAGTACTGGCCCGACGACAGTGACGGCTGGACCTTGGCGAAGAACGGGCCGTTGTCCTGGATGTCTTCCAGGTAGTTGACCTGGATCCCGGTCTGCTTCTCGAACTGGTCGAGGCTCGGGTGGGTGCTCTTGCCCGTGGTGTCGAGGTAGAGAGGCCAGTTGGCCCAGTTCAGCTTGCCCGTGGGCTTCTGCGCGTCCCAGTACTTGGTCACCGCGCTCTTGCTCGTGTTGGCCTTCTTGCCCTGCGAGCCGATGCCGCAGCCGGCGAGAATCGCGGCTCCGCCCGCGGCTCCGAACAGGCGCAGGACGTCGCGTCGTCCGAGCCGATACTGGGTGAGGCCGCGCATCAGCGCGGGATCACTCAGCGGGTTGCGATCGGTGGGATCGGTCATGACAGTGGCCTCCTGGCGGGAACTGGCTGGACTACGTCGGCTTCTGGTCTCGCGTCACTACGATCCTGCGAGGTCGCGGTCGAGCGCGACTCGTCGAGCAGGTACGAGTGATCCTTCGCCCAGCCCAACCACACCTGGTCGCCCGGCTCCGCGATGTCGTCGGAGGCGGCGGCGTTCTGACGGTGCACGAGGACCTGGTCTCCGGTGCCGATCGTCACGTTGTAGCTGGTGAACGTCCCCTGGTAGACGACTTCGTCGACCTTGCCTCGCACCACACAGTCCTGGTCGCCGGGGAGGTGGCCGAGGGTGATCTTCTCGGGTCGGACCGTGATGACGAGCTCGCCCGACGCGGCGCGCCCGCGAGTCGGTACGACGATGTGCTCGTCGACGCCCAGCTCGACGACCACCGCGTCGTCGACACTGCGGGTAGCCACGCCGGTGAGGATGTTGGAGGTGCCGATGAAGCCGGCGACGAACCGGGTGTTGGGTCGCTCGTAGACCTCTCGGGGGGTGCCGAGCTGCTCCACCCGCCCCCGGTTCATCACGACCAGGCGGTCGGACATCGTCAGCGCCTCACCCTGGTCGTGGGTCACGTAGACGAACGTGATGCCGACCTCGCGCTGGATTCGTTTCAGCTCGAGCTGCATGGCCTGACGCAGCTTCAGGTCGAGGGCGCCGAGCGGCTCGTCGAGCAGCAGCGCCCTCGGGTGGTTGACCAGCGCCCGGGCCAGCGCGACACGCTGCTGCTGCCCGCCGGAGAGCTCTCGCGGCCGGCGGTTCTCCCGACCTTCGAGCTCGACGAGCTCGAGCATCCCATGGACACGCTGCTCGATCGTGGCCTTTGCCAGCTTCTTGCGCCGCAGCCCGAACGCGACGTTGTCAAAGACTGACATGTGCGGGAAGAGGGCATAGCTCTGGAACACCATGTTGACGTCTCGATGGTTGGGTGGCACCGCTCCGACGTCCTCGCCGTACAACAGGATCCGACCGCTCGTCGGCACCTCGAACCCAGCGATCATCCGCAGCGTGGTGGTCTTGCCGCACCCGGACGGGCCGAGCAGCGAGAAGAACTCGCCGCTCTCGATTTGGAGATCGACGTGCTCGACCGCTTGGACGTTCTCGTCCGCCGACGTGAACTGTTTCGCGACTTCGACCAGCTCGATGGCCGGTGCCTGGCCTGCGTCCTGGTACACGTGCCCGGCGTGGTCCTGGTCCTGTGTCATGCCTACTTCCCGATGTAGCTCATCACGTGCTTGATGCGCGTGTAGTCCTCGAGACCGTACATGGAGAGGTCCTTGCCGTGGCCGGAGTGCTTGAACCCCCCGTGCGGCATCTCGGCCACGATCGGGATGTGCGTGTTGATCCACACACACCCGAAGTCGAGCCGCCGCGCCATCCGCATCGCACGAGCGTGGTCGCGGGTGAAGACGCTGCTGGCGAGCCCGTACTCCACCCCGTTCGCCCAGCGCAGGGCCTCGTCCTCGTCGGTGAACTTCTGCACGGTAATGACCGGCCCGAAGATCTCGTTCTGGATGGCTTCGTCGTCTTGCTGAAGGCCCGACACGACCGTCGGCGCGTAGAAGTACCCGCGGTCGTGCACGCGGGACCCACCGGCCTGCACGATGGCATGATCGGGAAGCCGGGTGATGAAGCCGCTCACCCGGTCCAGCTGGGTGGGGTTGTTGAGCGGACCGTAGAGCACCTCGTCGTCGTCAGGCTGGCCGGTCTTGGTGTTCTTGGCCTGCTCGGTCAGGGCCGCGACGAAATCGTCGTGGATGCCGGGTCCGGCCAGCACGCGGGTGGCCGCTGTGCAGTCCTGACCGGCGTTGAAGTAGCCGGCGACTGCGATGGCCTCGGCGGCAGCCTCGAGGTCGGCATCGTCGAACACGACGACCGGAGCCTTCCCGCCGAGCTCGAGGTGGGTGCGCTTCAGGTCGCGCGCCGCCGAGCTCGCCACCTCCATGCCGGCGCGCACCGAGCCCGTGATCGACACCAGCTGCGGGATCGGGTGCTCGACCAGCGCGCGCCCGGTGTCGCGATCGCCCGTGACCACGTTGAAGACGCCTGGCGGGAAGAACTCCTGGGCCAGCTCTCCGAGCAGAACCGTCGACGCTGGTGTGGTGTCCGACGGCTTGATCACAAGGGTGTTGCCGGCAGCCAGTGCCGGTGCGACCTTCCAGATCGCCATCATCAGCGGATAGTTCCACGGCGTCACCTGGGCGACGACACCGATCGGCTCGCGCCGGATCATCGAGGTGTGATCGGCGAGGTACTCCCCAGCGCTGAGCCCGTCGAGGACGCGAGCGGCACCGGCGAAGAACCGCATCTGGTCGATCGCGGGGGGCAACTCCTCGGTCTTGGTGAACCCGAGCGGCTTACCGGTGTTCTCGCTCTCGGTGGCGATGAATTCCTCCGCCCGCGCCTCCATGGCGTCGGCGAGCTTGAGCATGGCCCGCTGGCGGTCCGCCGGCGTGGCGTCGCGCCAAGTCTCGAACGCTGCGGCAGCCGCCTTCAGGGCCCGGTCCACGTCCTCGGGACCCGATACCGGTGCAGTCGCGAACACCTCTTCGTTGGCTGGATTGACGATCCCTGCGGTCTTGCCGTCGACCGAGTCTGCATGCTGGCCGTTGACGAGGTTGTGCAAGGTGCGCGTGGTAGTCATTCGATCCTCTCGGGCGATCGGGTGGTCGAACCAATCCGGAAGTAAAACTAGTTGTTCACCACCGATATCGCTAGCGCTCAGCCGATATTGTTGCGCTTTTCGTTGCATTGGCCGCCTGTAGACGGCTCAAACCGCTCACTTCAGGCACCTGGGCGGCCGGAACGTTCGTCCGCTGATGGCTCCGGCAAGGCTGTCTCGACCACCTGGGCGGACGTGCTGCCTGTGTAGGTTGGGGAGGGTCGCCGACGCCGGCTCAGGCGCCGCCAGCCAGCCAGGAGGAGCCGTGTCACAGCCTGCCGCCCGAGTCGCCCCGCTCGACCTGTTCGCGATCGACGGCCTGCTCGATGACGACGAGCGAGCGATCCGTTCCACAGTCAGGCGCTTCTGCGACGACAAGATCCGCCCTCACATCGCCGGCTGGTTCGAGGACGCCCATGTCCCCGCGCGCGACCTCGCCAAGGAGCTGGGCGCACTCGGGCTGCTCGGGATGCACCTTGATGGCTACGGCTGCGCCGGCACCAGCGCCACGGCCTACGGCCTGGCCTGTCTCGAGCTGGAAGCCGCAGACTCCGGCATCCGGTCTTTGGTGTCGGTGCAGGGCTCGCTGGCGATGTTCGCGATCCACCAGTTCGGCAGCGACGAGCAGAAGAACGAGTGGCTGCCGAAGATGGCCACCGGCGAGGCCATCGGCTGCTTCGGGCTCACCGAGCCGGACTTCGGGTCAAACCCGGGCGGGATGCGAACCCACGCCGCTGTTGGTGCCGAGCTCCTTGATCGCCTCCTGCGAGGCGACCGGGCCCTGAGCGATCGTCTGCGACAGGCCGGTGA
>JBOHDU010000354.1:0-2982 GCA_050700615.1 Nocardioidaceae bacterium | reverse complement strand
GATGATCTCGGAGATTTTCCCGGTCGGAGTGAGGAGTCCGGCGATGGCGGTGTGCACAATCGCGAACTGGGGAGCCAACTTCTTGGTGGCCCAGACGTTCCTGACGCTCGGTGGCGCGATCACGACTCAGGGGGTCTTCTATCTGTACGCCGGGCTTGCGATCGTCGCCATCATCTTCTTTGCCGTTTCCGTCCCCGAAACGAAGGACCGGACGTTGGAAGAGATCCAGGACGACGTGCTGGCTGACGACAGCCCTGCTGAGCGGGAGCCGTCAGACCAGCAGCGAGCGTCGTGACCGGGGATCCAATCGAGTCGGTGGAGGCATCCGCGTACACCGTCCCGACCGACCTCCCCGAGGCAGACGGTACGACGTCTTGGGGCTCCACGACGGTCGTCGTGGTCACCGTGCGGTGCGGCGAGGTGTGGGGTACGGGCTGGACGTACGGGCCGGCCGCGTGCGCGGGGATCGTCACCGGGCTCCTGCGTGACGTGGTCGTCGGCCGAGACGCGCTTTCGGTCCCCGGCACCTGGGAGGCGATGGTTCGGGCGGTGCGGAACGCCACCCGGGCGGGAGCGTGTGGCTACGCCATCTCGGCGGTCGACGTCGCCTGTTGGGACCTCAAGGCAAGGTTGCTCGGGCTGTCTCTCGTCGATCTGCTCGGTCGTGCTCACCAGCACGTCGACGTCTACGGTAGCGGCGGTTTCACGACGTACGACGACGAGCAGTTGCGCGCCCAGCTGACGGGCTGGGTCGTCGACCAGCGCATTCCCAGGGTCAAGATCAAGATTGGGGAGTCGTGGGGTGGCCGGGAGAGCCGTGATCTCGAACGTATCGCGCAGGCGCGGGACGTCATCGGCCCGGAGGCTGCGCTGTTCGTCGACGCCAACGGCGGCTACCGGCGCAAACAGGCCCTCCGGGTGATGCAGGCTGCGCGCGAGGCCGGCATCAGCTGGCTCGAGGAGCCGGTCAGCTCCGACGATCTGGTTGGCCTGCACCTCCTGCGTGACTCGTTGACGTGTGACGTGGCCGCTGGGGAGTACGGGACCGACATCGCCTACTTCCGCAGGATGTGCGGCGCTGGCGCGGTCGACTGCCTCCAGATCGATGCGACCCGCTGCGGCGGCTACACGGAGTGGGTTCGCGCCGCCGCCGTCGCCGCGTCGTTCGGGCTCGACGTGTCCGCACACTGCGCGCCCAACCTGCATGCTCCCGTGGCGGCGGGCACACCGAATACTCGCCACCTCGAGTGGTTCCACGACCACGTGCGGATCGAGAACATGTTCTTCGACGGCACCCTCGACCCCGTCGGGGGTGCCGTCTCGCCCGATGCGGCCAAGCCGGGACACGGGCTCACCTTCGACGTGGATGCCGCCCGGCGTTTCGCGGTCCAGTGACGCGCGGTCACCCCGAGCGGGCCGGCCCGAGCCGAGACTGGGCACGCCCGGGTGACACGACACCCGGTCCGGACAACGACATGGAGGAAGCAGTGAGCAGACACCGAGCAGATCAGACCGTGGTCGTCACGGGGGCGAGCGGAGGCATCGGCCGGGCGACGGCGACGGCCTTCGGGGCACGCGGGGCGAAGGTCGCACTCCTTGCCCGTGGCGAAGCCGGTCTGGCCGGCGCGGCCGCAGACGTGGAACGGGCCGGGGGGAGAGCGCTGAGTATCCCGACAGATGTTGCCGATCCCGGGCAGGTGGAGGCCGCAGCCGCCCGGGTAGAGGAGGCGCTCGGTCCCATCGACGTCTGGGTCAACGTCGCATTCACCTCGGTGTTCGCCGAGTTCACCGAGATCACGCCCGAGGAGTACAAGCGGGTCACCGAGGTCAACTACCTCGGCTATGTCTACGCCACCATGGCAGCCCTGAAGCGGATGCAGCCCCGCGACGCGGGCACGATCGTGCAGGTCGGGTCCGCCCTCGCCTACCGCGGCATCCCCCTGCAGACCGCCTACTGCGGATCCAAGCACGCCATCCAAGGCTTCCATGAGGCGCTGCGGTGCGAGCTGCTGCACAAGCACAGCAACGTGCACGTGACCATGGTCCAGATGCCAGCCGTGAACACCCCGCAGTTCGACTGGGTCGTCTCCCGATTGCCCGAGCCGGCGCAGCCAGTGCCCCCCATCTACCAGCCAGAGGTGGCCGCACGCGGCGTCATCTTCGCCGCAGACCATCCCAGGCGACGTGAGTACTGGGTCGGCGGGAGCACGATGGGGACGCTGGCTGCGAACGCCGTCGCTCCCGGGCTGCTCGACCGCTACCTGGCGAAGACAGGGTTCGCGTCCCAACAGAGTCGACGGCCGCTGCCCGCCGATCATGCGACCAATCTTTGGGAAGCCGCGGACGGGGCCGATGGCCACGACTACGGCGCACACGGCAGCTTCGACGACAAGGCCACACACCGCAGCCTGCAGCTGTGGGCCTCGCATCACCACGGTGCGTTGGCCGCGGGCGGCGCCGCCCTGGCAACGGCGGTAGTCAGCAGGCTCACGGCACGCGGGCGACGGTGAAGGCGGCCACGGTGTTTGCCGTGTTCCGGGCTGGCTACGGCCTGGTCGAGGCAACCGCCCCCGACCTGCTGGCACAGCGCCTGTTCCGCATCCGGCTGGACGCGCAGGCTCGCCGCGTGGCGCGCGTGATCGGCGTCCGCCACGTCGTGCAGGCCGCCGCGTCCGGTCCGGCGCCGACCCGCGCCGTGCTCAGACTAGGAGCCGAGGTCGACGTGCTGCATGCGGCCAGCATGGTTGGGTTGGCGGCGCTCGATCGCCGGCAACGTCGGTCTGCCCTGGCCAGTGCGGTGATGGCCACGGGCTTTGCCGTCGCCGGGGCGGTCCTGGCGCGCCGGACCCGTGATCGCAACGACGACTCGGCCCGCGAGAGCTCTGCGCTGGCGGCTCGAGACCGGTTCGCCGCTCGGATCGCTGGCCCCGCGCTGCTGCGGTCGTGACCGCGAGGTCAGAACTGACCTGCGCGCCGCAACCG
>JBOHDU010000353.1:0-2023 GCA_050700615.1 Nocardioidaceae bacterium | reverse complement strand
ATCCAGTTGCCCGGATCCTGGAAGACGACCACCTCCCCTCGCTCGATGTTGCCGATCCGGCTGACCAGGATACGGTCCTGCAGTTGGATGGTGGGGAGCATGGAGCCGCTGGGCACGTAGAAGGCCTGCACGACGTAGGCGCGCAGCAGCGACGACGCCACCAGTGCGATCACGACGATGATGACTACCTCGCGAAGCGCGAGGTAGGCACGACGGCCTTTCGTCGGCCTCGGCGGTGCAGGCTCATGGTCATCGGAGCCGGTGGTCATCGGGGGGTCGTCGGATACCGTTTCGACGGTCGGCTGGGCTCTGACCTCGCCTGGACTCTGCTGCTCCGCAGACCCGTCCGGGGAGGCTCCGGGACTCGGATCGCCGGTCATCGGCGTCCTCGTCTCCTGATCCGCCGGTACGCGACCGGCGAGAGGGCCAGCGCGAAGCCGGCAGAAACGGGTGAGACGGCCGCGCCGGCGACGTTGTTGAGTGCCGGATTGTCGAAGATCGACGGCGTGGTGAACCATCGCCATCGGTCGATGGGCCAGACGATCACGAAGACCTTGCCGACGACGTCGCTGACCGGTACGAAGCCCCCGCCGGGGTCACCGAGGTGCGCGCTCGAGTCGGCTGAATGCGCACGGTTGTCGCCCAGCACCCACAATTTGTCCGGTGGCACCACGACCGACCAGCTCCCGGTACAGGCGTTCTTCTCCAGCGTGACGTAGCTGGACTCGTGCAACGGCACCCCGTTGACGTTCACGATGCCGTTGACACACTTCACATGGTCGCCCGCGACGCCGATCACCCGTTTCACCAGGTGGCCGCCGGTCGGGTAGAGCCCGATGTCAGCGAGTACCTGCGTCACCGGGTTTGTCGGGCTGCTGCCGCCTTCGGCGCCCAGCCAGTGGTCAGGGTCGTCGAACACCACGATGTCGCCGCGGTGCACGTCACCGAACCAGTAGGACACCTTCTCGACCAGAATGCGGTCGTTGACCTTCAGGGTGTTCTCCATCGATCCCGACGGGATGAAGAACGCCTGGACGAAGAACGTCTTGATGATGAGCGCCAGGAGCACCGCGGTGCCGATCAGGATCAGGACTTCCCTGACCACCGACAGCGGCGTGCTGCGCTTGGGCGCACCGCCCGAGCCGGATGTCTTGGTGTCCTGGGCAGCGGGTGCGGATGTGTGCCTCTCGCCGTTCGAGGGGCCGCTCGCTGAGTGTGCAGGAGCCGACGGATCGTCTGGGCCGGCGCCGGGGACGTCAGCGGCCTGGCCCCCGACGTCGTCGCCGGAGACCGGTGTCACCGGGCGAGCCTAACTCGGCCGCTCAATGAGAGACCGGAGCGTCGCGCTTTTCCTTGATCTTGGCTGCCTTGCCGCGCAAGTTCCGCAGGTAGTAGAGCTTGGCTCGTCGCACATCGCCGCGCGTCTGCACCTCGATCTTGTCGATGATCGGCGTATGAAGCGGGAACGTGCGCTCAACACCGACGCCGAAGCTCACCTTGCGCACGGTGAACGAGCGGCCGATGCCAGAGCCCTGGACCCGGATGCACACACCCTGGAACACCTGGATCCGAGAGCGGTTGCCCTCGACGACCTTGACGTGGACCTTGAGGCTGTCGCCCGCCCTGAACGGGGGGAGGTCGGCTCGGGCGGCGCCCGATGCGAGCGCATCGATCGTGTTGGCCATGTCGGTCGCTTTCCTCGTCAGTGCCACAGGTCACCCACGCGTTGTCAATGGTGCTCGGCGGTGGAGGTGTCTCGACGCGTCGCCCACGGCTCCCCTGTGGCAGATCCAGGCCCGAGAATGCGTCTCGAACGTGCGACACCAACGGGAAAGTCTGCCACAGCTGCACTGTCAGCGTGAAATCGGGCCCGGGATGAGTGAGGTGCTGCTCGCGGTCACCGCGACTCCGGGTGGAAGCCCTCGGGGTCGGCCTCGGCCAGCGCTTGCCGGTCGCGGTCGCTCAGGGTCGCGGCGACGGCCGCGATGAGGTCGGGGCGTCGCCCGGCCGTGCGACGCAAGGC
>JBOHDU010000352.1:0-5095 GCA_050700615.1 Nocardioidaceae bacterium | reverse complement strand
ACCGGGATGATCTGCCATGAGTTCAAGGGCGGGATCGGCACCGCCTCGCGTGTCCTGCCCGAGCACCACGGTGGGTTCGCGGTCGCTGCCCTGGTTCAGGCCAACTACGGCCACCGGCAGCTGTTGCGGGTGGATGGGGTGCGCGTCGGAGAGGCGATTCCGACGAGCAGCGTTCCCAGCCCGTACGACCAGGCCGAGGCACCGACCACGGGGGGGCCGGGTTCGGGATCGATCATCGTGGTCATCGCGACGAGTGCGCCGCTGCTCCCGCACCAGTGTGAGCGCCTCGCACAGCGCGCCGGTATCGGCCTCGCCCGGATGGGTGGCACCGGTGGTCACACCAGCGGAGACATCTTCATCGCGTTCGCCACCGGCAACCGGATCCCGACCCCGGCCGGCGGCGACGTGATCCGGCAGCCGACCTACGACGTGCGCGCGGTCGGCGACGAGGTGATCGACGCGCTCTTCCTGGGCGCGATCGAGTCGACGGAAGAGGCGATCCTCAACGCGTTGCTGGCTGCCGAGACCATGACCGGGCGCGACGGCATCACCGCACACGCCCTCCCCCACGATCGCCTGTGCGCCGTTCTCGAGGAGCACCACGCCCTCCGGTAGCTCATCGCGCGGGATGGCAGGATCGGCCTATGGCCTACGAACCCGACAACACCCGCTACGAGTCGATGCACTACCGACGCAGCGGCCACAGCGGTCTCAAGCTCCCTGCGATCAGTCTCGGCCTGTGGCACAACTTCGGCACCGGCCGCCCGCTCGACACCCAACGAGACATTCTCCGGCGTGCGTTCGACCTGGGCGTCACGCACTTCGACCTCGCCAACAACTACGGGCCGCCGTACGGCAGCGCCGAAACCAACTTCGGCCGGATCCTGAGGGAGGACTTCAGGCCTTACCGCAATGAGCTCGTCATCTCGAGCAAGGCCGGCTGGGACATGTGGCCGGGTCCCTACGGCGACCTCGGCTCGCGCAAGTACCTGCTGTCGAGCCTCGACGACTCGCTGCGACGCCTGGGCCTCGACTACGTCGACATCTTCTACAGCCATCGATTCGACCCGGACACACCGCTAGAGGAGACGATGGGTGCGCTCGCATCCGCGATCGAGCAGGGCAAGGCGTTGTACGTCGGCATCTCGTCCTACTCGCCCGAGCGCACCGAGCAGGCGGCGAAGATCCTCCGGGAGATGGGAGTTCCGCTGCTCATCCACCAGCCTTCCTACTCGATGCTGAACCGCTGGATCGAGGAGGAGCTGCTCGACACCCTCGAGCAGGTGGGCGCGGGCTGTATCGCGTTCTCGCCACTTGCCCAAGGAATGCTGACCGACCGCTACCTCGACGGGATCCCGCCGGACTCACGCGCAGCGGCAGGCAGCTCGCTCGATCCGGACATGCTCACCGACGAGCTCCTGAGCCACATCCGGGCACTCAACGGGATCGCCGAGCAGCGGGGACAGTCCCTGGCCCAGCTGGCGTTGGCCTGGTCACTGCGCGACGACCGGATGACGTCGGTCATCGTCGGCGCGAGCAGCGTGCGCCAACTCGAGGCCAACGTGGGGGCGTTGACGAACCTCGAGTTCACCGAGGCCGAGCTGGCCGCAATCGACGAGCACGCCGTCGACGGCGGCATAAACTTGTGGTCCACCTCGAGCGACGCCTGACGGCCCGACTCCCGGGGACCGCCAGGCTGCACGGTCACGACACCCTCTCGACCTGCTCTTCCACCTCAGCTACTGCCGGGACCAAATCCGGCCCGGGAGCTGGGACCGGCACGAGGCCCTCCCTTTCTGCGCCGCGTGGGATGTGCAGGTCGTAGGCCGCCTCGGCGTGCGCGGACAGGTCGATTCCGGCCGACTCGGCGGCTGCCTCGACGCGGAACCCGATCGTCTTGTCGACGACCTTGCCGATGGTGAACGCCATCGCGAACGAGAACCCGCCGACGACCAGCACGGCGACGGTCTGCTTGCCCAGCAGGACCCAGCCGGCCAGTCCACCGCCGTAGAGCACCCCGGTCGTTCCCGTGACGCTTGAGGGTGACGCAAGCAAGCCGATCAGGATCGACCCGAGCGCTCCGCCGACGAGATGCACCCCGACGACGTCAAGGGAGTCGTCAAAGCCCAGCCGATACTTGAGACCAACGGCACCTGCACACACCGCACCGGCGAGCAGCCCAAGAGCGATCGAGCCGACCGGGGTCACCGCAGCACACGAAGGGGTGATCGCGACCAAGCCCGCCACCGCGCCGGACGCGGCACCGAGCGTGGTGGGGCGGCCGTCGCGAACCCGCTCGACCACGAGCCAGCCGAGCACCCCCGTCGCCGTCGCCACCTGAGTGTTCATCAAGGCGGTGGCCGCAGATCCGTTGGCACCCAGGGCCGAGCCGGCGTTGAAGCCGAACCATCCGAACCACAGCAGTCCCGCGCCCAGCATGACCATGGGCAGGTTGTGCGGTCGCATCGGATCTCGCCTCCAGCCGATCCGCTTGCCGAGCACGAGGGCCAGCGCCAGACCGGCCGCGCCGGCGTTCACATGCACGGCCGTACCACCCGCGAAGTCGACGACCCCCCACCGGGCGAGCCAGCCGGCGCCAGCACCGCTGGCCGCCCCGAACGCGAACACCCAGTGCGCGACCTGGAAGTAGACCAACGTCACCCAAACCGCTACGAAGACGGCCCAGGCGCCGAACTTGGCCCGGTCGGCGATCGCGCCGCTGATCAGAGCCGGCGTGACGATCGCGAACATGAGCTGGAACGCGGCGAAAGCCAGCAGCGGGATGGGGTACGCACTTCCGTTGACCGCCCGCGCGGTCAGCGTGTCGGACAGGCCAAGCCTGCTCAGGTCCCCGACCAAACCGCTCGCGTGCGCGTTTCCGAACGTGAGTGAGTAGCCGTACAACACCCACAAGGGGGTGACGATGCCGATCGTCACCATGCTCATCATCACCATGTTGAGGACGGCCTTCGACCGGACCATTCCGCCATAGAAGAACGCCAGGCCAGGGGTCATGAGCAAGACGAGCGCCGAGCTCATCAGGACCCACGCCGTGTCGCCGGTGTTGATGTGCATCGGGAGCTCCCGTCGTCGCGGTCGGGCCGGAGTTCACCGGGTGTGGCGAGCGAGTCGCCTGATCTCGGTGACACCCACGCGCCGTTTGCGGTGGTTCGATCCTGCCCGGGGCACATTTCGGGCGGCGACCTGCTGTGTTGCCGGCGTGTGACAGTTCTGCCCGCCGCGTTACCGACTTGTGAACACCGGGGCTGTGCCCCGTCGTCTCGCAGCCCGGTCGTCGGCCCGGGGTGGAGGCGCGTCGGGTCCCGGGCAACCCCAGAGTTCGGCGGCGCGTCCAAGGGGTGTGGGAGGCTCTCCATCATTAACATCAGTCACTGTGGCCACACAGGTTTCAGGTCGCGCTGTCCCCGGCGAGCCTCGGGCTGCGACCGAGGAACGACCCCGTCACCACGTGGCGGGGCTTGACGGTGTCCGGGCTCTGGCCGTCATCGTGGTCGTGGGCTACCACGCGGGGATCGGGTGGATGCAAGGCGGGTTCGTCGGCGTCGACGTCTTCTTCGTCCTGAGCGGCCTCTTGATCACCGGCCTGCTTGTCGAGCGCTGGGACCGCAACGGTCACATCGACCTGCCGATCTTCTGGCTCCGCCGGGCGCGGCGGCTGCTGCCGGCGCTCGCCACGATGGTCACCGTCGTGGTTGCCACCGCGACGGTGGCCGACCGAGCGAACGCCAGCCAGCTCCGCGGCGACGTGCTGGCCGCCGCAACCTACACCAGCAACTGGTGGCAGATCCACGAGCACCACTCCTACTTCGCTCAGTTCGCACCGCCGTCCCTCCTGCAGCACCTGTGGTCGCTTGCCGTGGAGGAGCAGTTCTACCTGCTGTGGCCGCTGCTGCTCGTCGCGGGACTCGTCCTGCTTCCGCGCCGGGCATTGCGATGGCTGATGGTGGCCGGGGCGATCGGCTCCGCTACTGCGATGGCGATCTGGTACCAGCCACACGGCGACCCCTCTCGCCTGTACTTCGGAACCGACACCCATTCGTTCGGCCTCCTGCTGGGGTCGGCGCTGGCGATGACGGGAGTCCGCCGAGCGTCCACAACGCCGTACTCGTCGGTTCGGCCGGTCGCAGTGGAGCTCGTCGGAGTCGCCGGCCTTGTGGGCATCGCAGTGACCGTCGTGGGGCTCAACGAGCTCTCCAGCGTCACCTACCGCGGCGGCCTGGCCTTAGCCGTGACCGCTGCGGCCTGCCTGGTGTGGGCCGCAGCCCAACCCGGGAGCTGGGTGAGCCGCTGCCTCGGCGCCCGCCCACTGGTCTGGATCGGGCAGCGGTCCTACGGCATCTACCTGTGGCATTGGCCGGCTCTGCTCGTCACCTGGCAGGTATTCGGAGGAGCCGGCACCCATTCCGTGGTCGGGAGCGGCATGGCGGTCACCGCTGCCGTGCTGGCCGCAGCAGCGTCGTATCGCTTCGTGGAGATGCCGATCCGGGAGCGCGGGTTCAAGGTGGCGGCCCGCGACGCTTGGCAGCGCGCCACCGTCGCTCGAGAGCACGGGGTACGGGGCCCCGGATGGCTGGCACCTGTAGGCGTGGCCGTCATCTGCGTGACCGCGACGACGGGCATGGTCTTCCCACCCGCCCAGAGCCAGGGCGTGATGGCCCAGATCGCGGCCGGCGAGCAGGTCATCGCCCACCAGTCGTCGCAGCCCGACAGCGCCGCGCGGCCGCTGCTGACAGCGGGTCGGCACGGTGGCTCCCCCGAGCTCAGGGTCCACGGCATCCCCGGCGCCACCTGGCAGCGGCTCGGCGATGCCGCCACCGGAGGCCACGGACCATTCGCGCAAAGGTCTCGGCACGGGCGATCGGCTCAATCGACCCACGGGCAGGGCAGGGCCCGGGTGCATCACGTGGCTCCCAGCCATGGCCGCCCGGGCCACCACGCCGCGGGGAGGCAATATCTGGGCGGCCGACGACACCATTCGTCGCGACCGGCCCCGGTCGCGGGCAAGGACATCCCCGCGATCGGAGACTCGGTCATGGTGGCTGCGGCTCCAGCGCTCGAGCAGCGACTGCAGGGG
>JBOHDU010000351.1:0-4260 GCA_050700615.1 Nocardioidaceae bacterium | reverse complement strand
CCTTAGCTCCACCCGGTGCTTCCAGTGCGAACGGCAGCCAACACTCGTCCTCGTGCCCTGTCAGACCAGTGGCCAGACGCGATGCCGCCCGGCTCACCGCCCCAGCGAACACCTCTCGGCAGTAGGTCTCGCCAAGACTCCGTAGCAGCGGTGCCGCGGGTGATGGCCGGCAAGCGCGCCGCGCACCCACCGTTGTACGCCGCGGAACAGCGCATGAGGTTGCCTCCCGTTCACCTAACCGTTAGGGTTGTCTAACGGTTAGGGGAGAGGGAGAGACCGAATGCGACAGGAAGCCTTGTTGGCGTTGCTGACGAAGGAGCCGGCGCGGGGCTGGGAGTTGCGCGCCCGCTTGAATGACGCCTTGGGCCCGTTGGGGGAGGCCATGAACGACGGCCAGATCTACGTCACGCTGGGTCGGCTGGAGCGAGCCGGGTTGGTCAGCGCAGAACGTGAGCCGCAACGGCGTGAGCGAGCAGAACGCAAGGTGTACTCCCTCACGCCGGAAGGGCAAGAGCGCGTGGCCGAGTGGATGAACGGGGTGAGTTGGCCCAAGCCAGATGTGGCCGAGTTCCATTTGAAGCTGTTCGCCGCCGCCACAGCCCGCTTGGCCGACCCGGTTTCCATCATCGACGCTCAGCGACGGGAGCTGCTGCGTCGGTTGCGCGATGCCCAGGAAGCGGCAATGGCCGGCTCGGAGGGCTCGCTGGCACCGCTTCTCCTGGAGGGGATCGTCTTACACCTGCAGGCAGATCTGCGCTGGCTGGAGGCGTGTGAGAAGACGTGGGCCAAGCCGAAGGCTCGACCGAGGAGAAAGTCGTGAACGTGGCTGTCGACGATGCTGTCATCGCTCGGGATCTGTCGAAGTGCTACGGCCGCGACGAGAGCCTAGTGCGGGCGATCGACGCCGTGCACCTCGCGGTGGACCAGGGAGAGACGGTGGCCGTGATGGGCCCCAGTGGGTGCGGCAAGTCGACCCTGCTGCATGTGCTGGGGGGACTGGACCGTCCCTCGTCGGGGGAGGTGTGGCTAGCCGGGCGCCGTATCGACACCATGAGCGAACGCGAGCTGGCTCAGATGCGCCGGACGGTGGTGGGGTTTGTCTTTCAGGCGTTCCATCTGATGGACGAGCTGACCGCCGTCGAGAACGTCGAGCTTCCGGCCCTGCTGGCGGGGCACACCCCCGGGAGGGCTCGGGGGCGGGCGCTCCAACTGCTCGAACAGGTCGGCATGTCCGATCGGGTAACCCACCTGCCTTCGGGGTTGTCAGGCGGTCAGCGCCAGCGGGTGGCCATCGCCCGGGCTCTGGTGAACGAGCCGCTGGTGGTGTTGGCCGACGAGCCAACCGGGAACCTCGATAGTGCGGCCACCCTCGATGTACTCAGGCTTTTCAAGCAGCTGCGAGTCGCCGGCCAAACGATCGTGATCGTGACTCACGACGAGAGAGTAGGGGCCACTGCTGACCGACTGATCTCGATGCGCGACGGCGCTTTCGTCGACCAGACGCGTCTGGCCGGGGGCAGCACCGGCAGCGTCGGCGATCTGGCGGGCTTGGAGGGTTAGCTCTCGTGGGGAAGGTTGTGCTTGTCGGTCGCTTGGCATTCAAGGACCTTCGACGGCACCTGTCCGAAGCGGTGCTGCTGTTTTTGGTCATCGCCGCGACCGCCGCGACGTTGACGCTGGGGCTCATTCTGCACGGGGAGTCCACCAACCCGTACCTGTCGACTCGGGCGGCGACGGCCGGGCCCGATGTCGTTGCCAACTTGACGCCCAGCTTCGCTGCGAACGGTGCCGTCAGCGCCAACGCCGACCCAGCCAGGCTTGCGCCGCTTGAACACGCCCAGGGAGTCACGACGTACAGCGGGCCCTACCCTGCCACCTTCGCCGTGCTCAAGCTCCGCCGGCTCACAACCAGTGCCCTGGTGGAAGGCCGCGACCCCACACCGGCTCGTGTGGACCAGCCCGAGCTCACTGCTGGCAGCTGGATACGCCCTGGTGGTGTGGTCCTTGAGCGCAGCTTCGCCACCGCCCTCGGCGCGCACGTCGGTGACCGGCTCAGCCTGAACGATGAGCACTTCCTCGTAGCCGGGATCGCGGTCGACGCCGCCATGCCCCCCTACCCGTTCCTCTGCGGAATCGGCTGCAACGTCATCTACCGGGACGCCATATCCCAGCACCCGGTCGCCCAGTACCGGCCCGGTCTGATCTGGCTGGCCCGCCCCGACGTCGAGCGGCTGGCCGCCTCTGACGTGGGACTGTCGTTCTTTCTGAACCTGAAGCTGGCCGACCCCAACAAGGCGGCCGCGGTCGCCGGGTCCTACGCCAAGGCGCGTCCGTCAGGTTCGGCCATGGTCGTCATCACGTGGCAGCAGGTCTCCGCCCACGTCGCGAAACTGGTGAACGGCCCCCGCACCGTTCTCCTGGTCGGCAGCGGCCTGCTGGTGATCCTCGCGCTGGCCAGTGTGGCCGTGCTGGTCGGCGGCCGGCTGTCTGAACAGGCGCGCCGGGTCGGCCTGCTCAAAGCCGTCGGCGCCACACCAGGCGTCGTGGTCGCCGTGCTACTCGTCGAGCACCTCATGGTCACCGTTCTCGCCGCAGCGATCGGCCTGGGTGTCGGACGAGCGATCGCGCCCCTCCTCACCAACCCCAGCTCCGGCCTCCTCGGCACCGCAGGCGCCCCGCCTGTCACGATCTTCACCGTCGCGGCCGTGATCGGTGTCGCCTTGGCCATCTCGGTTCTCGCCACCGTCGTCCCCGCCATTCAAGCCGCCCGCATCAGCACCATCGCGGCGCTGTCCGACGCCGCCCGTCCACCACGACGGGGCCGATTGCTCATCGCCATCTCGGCCCGGCTGCCCACCCCGCTGCTGCTCGGCCTTCGTCTCGCCGCCCGACGACCCCGGCGAACGGCGCTCGGCACGCTCAGCGTGGCCGTCACCGTGGCCGGCGTCGTCGCCATCCTCATCGAACACCTGCGCCTCGGCTCCCCCTCCGGCGTGGCCAACCCCCAGCAGCAGAAGATCACCCAAGTCATGCTCGTCATCACCATCATGCTTGTCGTGCTGGCCGCCATCAACGCCCTCCTCATCACCTGGGCCACGATCGTGGACAACCGCCACGCCTCCACCCTCACCCAGGCCCTCGGAGCCAGCCCCGGGCAGGTCACCGCCGGGTTGTGCGCCACCCAACTGCTGTCCGCCCTCCCCGGATCGATCCTCGGCATCCCACTCGGCATCGCCCTACTCCAAGCAGTCGTCAAATCGAGCGATGCCTACAAACTCACCCCTCTCTGGTGGTACCCCCTCATGATCTTGGGCTCCTGTGTGACGCTCACCGTCCTGAGCTCGATCGCAGCCCGCGTCGGAGTCAACCGATCGCTCGCACCAACTCTCCAGGTCGATTGAGCTCGGATCCACCGATGGCCGGCGTCGTGAACGTCACCACGTGGATGATGGCGAGGAACCCGACGCGAAGGCAGACCGGAGGTCTGTCGAGCGTCGGCGACTCGACCCACGACGTCCGGGCAGGTCACGCTGACGACCTGGCCTACGATCAGGCGGTGGCTTCCTTGCGAAGCCCCTCATCGGCCTGCACGCCTTGGTCGGGATCGGTGCCTCCGGCTGTCTTGCTGTCGGCTTCGGAGTGGCCCGAGGACCAGGTGCCTGGCTCGCCCAGCTCGATCGTGCGGATCGTGCGCTTCGCGGCCGGCTTATCGACGTAGGTGGGAAGGGTGACCGGCAGCGGATCCCACAACGAGTCGCCGTCGGCGGTGCGCATCGCGACCGCGACGACCCGGTCCTCTGTGAGCCCGGCCTTCGCAACCGCGACGGCTGCGGCGTCCAAGGTGATGGTCGGCTCGTCGTCGGCAGCCTCGTCAGGGTCAGAGTCCGTGCGGACGCTGCCATGCGAGGCGTCAACGCGCGCTGCCGTGCGGCGTACGACGTTGGACGGCTCAGCGGCGGCCTCGGACTGCAACCAGAACTCGTCACTCGCCCGGCGCACAGAGGTCCGCGCGATGATCAGGAACGCCGCCACTAGTCCTACCGGGATGCCCGCTGACCACAGCGGAACGACCCCCACCACGGCAACCACCACGGTCACGAGTGCCAGCGCCAGCAGGAGCGTCAGCACCCTGCGGCGGCGTGCTGCCGCTGCCCTAAGTGCCGCGCGCGTTGGCCGGGGCACCGTCGCGGTGACCGGAACAGGCGTCTCGGGGGCTGGCTTCAGGGTCGGTCCGACGAGCCGCTCGGACACGCGTGCAGG
>JBOHDU010000350.1:0-2779 GCA_050700615.1 Nocardioidaceae bacterium | reverse complement strand
CTTCTAGGTTGGGCGATTCTCGCCCGATAACTTCGGCCACAATGCTCTGTACGGGCACGCGGTACAGGCGTGGCCGTACAACGCTGGGCAGGTAGACACCCCCAAGATGCCCGGTGAGCCGAAGCGCGTCCAGCCCAGCCGAGCGCGCCAGCCTGAGTGACGGCCCGCCCTGGGCATGGCCGCGTCACATCCCGGTGACGCCCTCGCCGCCGCCGGCTCCGGCCTCGAGCGGCTCGTGCTCGACGAGGTGCAGGATCGGGACACCCAGTCGGCGCCGTGCCTTCGATGCCCAGTCGAGGTGGAGCAGCTCCTGCACCACGTGGTGGCGCGTCATCACGATCACCTCGGCGGCCCCCCGCTCGGCGACGATGCGCTCGAGCGCGTCGATCGGCTCGTTGGAGCTGAACTCGCCGCTGGCTGGCTGGCCCTGCTTGCTGATCTCGGCGATGCTGACCGAGACTGCCGAGCCTGCCTGCGCATCGATCTCGTTCTGTGCCTTCGAGACGTCGACGTCCTGGGCGACGACGGGTGGGGTGGCCAGCACCTCGCTGGCAGCCAGCGCCCCCAGGGCGGTCTCCACCCGGACCGCGGCGTTCTCACACGGGATCAGGACGTGGTAGTGGCGGGGCTCATCGATCGCCTCGTGCAGGGAGAGAACTTCCTCCGCGTCCTTCGCCGACATGGCCTGCTCGGCGAGAACGATGACGGTGTACATGATCGGACTCCTCTGCGGCTCGGTGTCGAGACCAGCTACCTCCATGATCCCTCATCGAGGGCCCGTGGTCACGAACACACGCTCACGGGTTTCGAGCGTCGATCAGGCCAGGATCGATGAGAGGTCATAGCCGACCGGCTCCTCGAGCTGCTCGTAGGTGCACGAGCTCGGGGTTCGGTCAGGGCGCCAGCGCTTGAACTGGGTGGTGTGCCGGAACCGGCTGCCCTCCATGTGGTCGTAGCCGACCTCGGCGACCAGGACGGGGTCGATCGGCACCCAGGACAGGTCCTTGCCGGCGTTCCACCGCGACTGGGCCCCGGGCATCCGCCCTCCCGTCTCGCTCTGCGCCCACTCCGCCCAGGGGTGGTCGGCCGGGTCGACCAACAACGGCGCGAGCTCGCTGATGAGCTCGGCTCGACGGGCGGCTGGGAACGCGGCCGAGACACCGACATGTTGCAGTCGGTCCGCGTCGTCGTAGAGGCCGAGCAGGAGGGAGCCCAGCAGCGGCCGTTCGGGGGTGGAGGTCTTGTGCAGTCGGTAGCCGGCCACCACCACGTCGGCGGTCCGCTCGTGCTTGATCTTCAGCATGGCCCGGACGGCGGGCTGGTACGTCGCCGCCTGCGGCTTCGCCACGACGCCGTCCAGACCGGCGCCCTCGAACATGCCGAACCAGTCAGTCGCGGTGGAGACGTCGGTCGTCGCGGGGGTCAGGTGGATCGGTGGTCGCGTGGTTGCGAGCGCTCGCTGCAGTCGCTCACGACGGTCAGCCTGCGGCGCCTCCAGGAGCGACTCGTCGCCCAGCGCCAGCAGGTCGAAGGCGACGTACGACGCCGGTGTGGCTGTTGCCAGCATCTGCACGCGCGAGTCGGCAGGGTGGATGCGCTCGAGGAGACGTTCGAACTCCAGCCTGCCGTCCATGGCGACGATGATCTCTCCGTCGAGCACGCAGCGTTCGGGCAGGAACTGTCGCGCCGCGGCCACTACTTCGGGGAAGTAGCGGGTCAGCGGACGCTCGTTGCGGCTGCCCAGCTCAACCTCGTCGCCGTCGCGAAAAATGACGCAGCGGAAGCCGTCCCACTTCGGCTCGTAGAGCAGGCCGCCCTCGAACTTCTCCGGAGACGGGATCCCCTTGACGGACTTGGCGAGCATCGGCGACAACGGCGGCATCACGGGCAACTGCATGCCCGTAAACCTCTCACGCTGGGACCGAATCGAGCCAGCGGGTCCGTGGGAGGATCGGCGCATGCGAGCCCTCTACCCGGCCGGCGACGAGTCGCTGAACCGGCTCAGCGACGACGACCTCGTCGAGCTGTACGCCTTCCCCATCGTCGAGGGGGGGCAACGCGGCTGGTTGCGCGCCAACTTCGTCAGCACTCTCGATGGTGCCGCCCAAGGGAGCGACTCAAGGTCGGGCTCGCTTTCCAGCCCGATGGACCAGCATCTGTTCGGGCTCCAGCGGTCCCTGTGCGACGTGATCATCGCCGGTGCCAACACCACCCGCGTGGAAGGCTACCGGCCGGTCAAGCCGAGCGAGGCTCACACCACGCTCCGGGCGCTGCACGGGCTGGCGCCGCTGCCCGCCATCGCCGTGGTGTCTCGCTCGCTCGACATCGACCTGGAGCTGCTGCGCGGAGCGTCGGCGCCCACCATCGTCGTCACCGTCGAGTCGGCACCCCCCGACCGGCTCGAGGCCGTCGGCCTGCTTGCTCCGGTGATCGTGTCCGGCGAGCATGACGTGGACTTCGCGGAGATGACTCGCCGGCTGACCAAGCAGGGCTACCCTCGCATGCTCTGCGAGGGAGGGCCGACCCTGATGCGCTCACTGGTGGCCTCGGGGACCCTCGACGATCTCTGCCTGACCTTCTCCGCGCTGCTCAGTGGCGGCGACCGGCTTCGGATCACGCACGGCCCCGACCTCGACCCACCGCAGCGGATGCGGCTCGCTCACCTGCTCGAGCACGAGGGAGACCTGTTCGCCCGCTATACGACCAAGACATCGCCCAGACCGCGCTGACCGGCCCCCGTCTGCGGCCCGCCCCGGGCCAGCACCAGCTCGGTTGGGGG
>JBOHDU010000349.1:0-2079 GCA_050700615.1 Nocardioidaceae bacterium | reverse complement strand
CTCATGGATTGGCTCACGGCCATCACCATCGCCGGATGGACGACAGACCGGGTGAACCTCCACTGCCACTTGGCATGCTGTCGCGGGCAGGGTCTCGATCGGTTCTTCGACCCCCGCCACGACGCCGAGGCTGTCATACACAACCGGTTCACGTTGAAGCAGCTCGCAGACGACATCCTCGATGCACCGACTCATGAGCGAGCCCATCGCTTCAGGCAGCTTTGCCTCGAAGCGCTTGACCACTACGGCCCGATGGGCAAGCTGTCGATGATTACCGAACCCAAGCGGCAGCTCAATCAGTGGGCGCTGGCCTGACGCCACCTCTGGTAGGCCACCTCGGCGATCCACCAGCGGTAGACGCCCGGCGCGCCCCTCGCGGGGCTTCCGGGCTCGGAGCGCACGAGCAATCCGCCGGGGAGTGCCACGGCCGCTCCGATGCCCAATGCGGCGGCGGAGACGACGGCGTCCTCATCCGTTCGACACGATCGAGCAGCGATCGCGTACCGGGCGAAGATCGGTGGGAACAACCCGACCCGGCGGACGGCGTCAACCAGCCTGCTGCTGTGTAAGCCCACGGCGTGGACCCTTCCTGGCGGCTGGTAGGTGCGGAGGAAGGTGTTCCGATTGACCTCCACGAATCCGACACCGTCCGATTCGAGTGTCTCGGTGTCGAGGTGATCGAGACCGGCAGCCGGCCACGAAACCTGGTGGGGGAGCGACCATAGGGCGTGCAACAGTCGTCGGGACCGCACCGCCCCGACGCCGCTTTCCAAACGACGACGATCCTCGTGCGGGTCAGGCTCAAACGCCAGGAGGACGGGACGGCCCTCGATCGAGGCCGATACCACCTCGAACCCTGCGCACTCACGCATGTATCGAACCGTCGCAAGCCGTACGCTCGCCGAGGCTGCCTCCTGAAAGCCGGTCATTTGGAAGCGAGCTCTCGGGCCGCCATCCACAAGCCAGACGGAGCGGGCCGGTACCAGCGCTCGCGTCGGTCGTCGTCTGCGTGAGCGTCTGTCCTCAGCAGGCCGACGCCTTCGAGCCGGTGGAGCGGGCCGACGTATACCGAGGGTGACAGCCCCGAGTCCCCTATCAGGATGCTCAGGTTCGTGCGCTCCGTGACCTCGCTCAGCGCAGCGCAGACCTCCAGCATCGCTGTCCGACAGCCGTTGTGCCAGGCTCATGGCACAGGCTGGTCAAGCCCGGTGCTCGCTGGACTCCCAGTTCCTGCTTGTGGCACGGGCGGACGGACCCAGCCGGACCTTCAAGACGGCCGCACAGGTTTCATCCCACTTTCAGGCCCGACGGTCCGGGCGGAGGTCGTCGGCTCCGCTCTGCGCGCGGGGGTTGGGATGGGCTCCGCTGGGGCGGCGATCACCGCCGGCGGTGGGTGGCGGTGAGGGCGCGGGTGCCGTGAGCCCACATGGCGTCGGTGATGTCGAGGGTCACGCCGGACGGGACGATCTCGTCGACTCGATCGAGGATGTCGTCGGGGAGGTGGGTGCCGTCGGCTGCGAGTGAGCCTTCGAGTTGGTCGATCGTGCGGGGGCCGATGACGACGGTGCTGACCGCAGGGTGGTGGCCGGCCCAGGCGGTGGCAAGCTGGGGAAGGGTGAGCCCGGCGTCGCTGGCGACGACCGCGAGCGCGTCGGCGGCGGCGAGCTTGGCGGCGTTGGCCGGGTCGGTGGCGTCCATCTGGGGGCGCTGCGACCGGGGACTGTCTGTGGTGGTGGGCGTGCCGGTGCGGTACCGGCCGGAGAGCCATCCGCCGGCGAGGGGGCCGAAGGCGAGGACGCCGACGCCGAGCCGCTGGCAGGTGGGCAGCAGGTCGTACTCCACGACCCGATTCAGCACCGAGTAGGGCGCCTCCTCGGTGCGGAACACGCCGTGGCCTCGCCGTTCGGAGATGGAGCGGGCGTCGGCGATCTGCGAGGGCGGCAGCTTGGAGGTGCCGAAGGTGCGGATCTTGCCGTCGGCGGCCAGGTCGCTGAGGGCACCGAGGGTCTCGTCGATGTCGGTGTCGGGGTCGGGAACGCCGAGCTCGTACACGTCGATGTAGTCGGTCCTCAGGCTGTC
>JBOHDU010000348.1:0-2727 GCA_050700615.1 Nocardioidaceae bacterium | reverse complement strand
ATGTACCACCAGTTAAAGGAGCTGGCGGATGTCGACATCACCCAGGAGGCGATGGAGATCGGGCCTACCTGCCACTACGTGATGGGCGGTGTGGAGGTCGACGCGGACACCGGGGCGAGCATCGTCGACGGGTTGTACGCCGTCGGCGAGGTCTCGGGCGGCATGCACGGCTCCAACCGGCTGGGAGGCAACTCCCTCAGCGACCTGCTCGTGTTCGGCCGCAGAGCGGGCCTCAACGCGGCCTACTACGCAGAGCGCTCCCGGGCCAACCGGGCGGGCGTCGCCGACGCCGACGTCACGGCAGCCGCCGAGCGAGCCGTGCACCCGTTCTCCGAGGAGGGCGGTGAGAACCCTTACACGGTGCAGAAGGACCTGCAAGATGTCATGCAGCGACTGGTAGGCATCATCCGCAACGCCGACGAGCTCAACGAGTCCCTCGGCGAGTTGAAGGGGCTCAAGCAGCGCAGCCAGCACCTCTCGGTCGAGGGGAACCGCCAATACAACCCGGGCTGGCACCTGGCCATCGACCTGGCGAACATGCTGCTCGTCTCCGAGTGCATCGCGACCGCTGCACTCGAGCGCAAGGAGTCCCGAGGTGGGCACACACGTGACGACTACCCGGGACCCGACCCGGACTGGGGTGGCAAGAACCTCGTCCTCACCTTGGCGGCCGACGGCCACGTGCAGCTCAGACATCAGCCATTGCCCGTGATGCCTGACGAGCTCAAGACCCTGTTCGAGGAGCAGTAATGGGTTACGAACTGAAACTGCGGGTTTGGCGCGGCGACCAGAACGGCGGCGCGTTGGGCGACTACGTCGTACCCGTCGAGGAGGGTGAGGTGGTGCTCGATGCCATCCATCGTCTCCAGGCCACCCAGGTCGGCGACCTCGCCGTACGCTGGAACTGCAAGGCCGGCAAATGCGGCTCGTGCAGTGCGGAGATCAACGGGCGGCCGCGGCTGATGTGCATGACCCGGCTATCGGACTTCGACGCCGCCGAGACCATCACGATCACCCCGATGCGGGCTTTTCCCGTGATCCGCGACCTCGTCACCGACGTGTCGTTCAACTACGAGAAGGCCAAGCAGATCCCGGCGGCCGCGCTGACCCCGCGTGATGCGGACGGGAAGCGGCGGATGATGCAGGAGGATGTCGAGCGGAGTCAGGAGTTCCGCAAGTGCATCGAGTGCTTCCTCTGCCAGGATGTCTGCCACGTGGTCCGAGACCACGACGACAACAAGTCGGCGTACGCCGGGCCGCGCTTCTTCCTGCGCTACGCAGAGCTCGACATGCACCCCCTCGATACCCATGACCGGCGCCAGCTTGCGCAGGAGATGGCGGGCATCGGGATGTGCAACATCACCAAGTGCTGCACCGAGGTGTGCCCGGAGGGGATCAAGATCACCGACAACGCCATCATCCCGATGAAGGAGCGTGTCGTCGATCGCAAGTACGACCCGCTGGTGTGGCTCGGATCCAAGATCCTCACCCGCAGCGACCGCGCCAGCCGCGAAGAGGTCTAACCGCAGCGCTACCGAGTACATCCTCGGCTGGCTGAGGGCAGACGACAGCCCGCCAGGGCCGGCCTGATGTTCGCCCACCACGTAAGGTGGGTGACATGCCCGAGCTGCTCCCTGTCGAGGCCGTAGACGCTGCCCTCGCCGACGACCTCGGCGACTGGGCGCGAGACGACGACACAATCGTCCGAGAGGTGACGGCCAAGACGTTTGCGGGGGGGATCAAGCTCGTCGACGAGGTCGCCGTCATCGCCGACCGAATGGACCATCACCCCGACATCGACATCCGGTGGACCACGATCCGGTTCGCGTTGTCAACACACTCGGCTGGCGGGCTCACCAGCAACGACCTGGAGCTCGCCCGCAAGATCCAGACCCTGGTATCCGCCGGCTTGAGTTAGTGGTGACGACCGTACGTCGTGACCGCTCGTCGTACGGGTGCGTGCATGAGCCCGACCGCTCGGAATCCCGCGGGCACGACGAGCAATCGGTCAGGCGATGGACGACGTGACGGGTGGACGAGGTGGAGATGGGAGGGTCAGGAGTCGAACGAGCCCTGACGTTGGGTCGGGATCGCGGCGCTCTTCGCGATCAGCTGCACCGTGACATAGGGACCGTCCGAGCCGAACCTGGTGGCGCCTTCGAGGCGGACGCCCTCATCGGCCTCCTCAACGACGTGCACCTCCCAGAACGGATGGCTCATCTTCTCGCTCCACACACGCTCGAGCTCAGTGGCGACCTGATGGCCATCCAGGGAGTCGGGGAACAGGCATGACGCCTCGATCAAGCCATCGGCGTCACTCGTTATTCGCACGTCGATGTCGGCCAGCAGGCCGGAGTCGGAGAGGCCCTCTTGGTAGACGTCGCCGAGACCGCTCAAATCCTCCGGCGAGCCAGCGGTTGCCTGCCGTTGGACGGCGTCTCTGAGCACGTGGAAGGTGTGGATGTCCATGTTATGAGGATGCCTATCACTAGGCCGATTGACGAGAACCATTCGGACTAGTCTGGCATGGTCCGAATGGATGATTTTGGCCCTCAGTTCCAGGAATGTTTCGGTCGTGGTAGATCATATCGGGCGATTTTGGCGTAGGGTCCTCCCTTGCTCAGCCACGCCGCCGGGTTGCTGAGGCGCCGGGGACGCCTCAGCCGCGACGACCATCCGTTCGACCGGGCGACCCCGCATCTCCCGATTCCACCGGCTCACGAAGGC
>JBOHDU010000347.1:0-3651 GCA_050700615.1 Nocardioidaceae bacterium | reverse complement strand
GTGGCGGCCGATTTTGAGGCTGCGGGGTCCGGTGCCGAGGTGGCGCCAGTAGCGCAGCGTGGCGAGGGGGACGCGGACGACGGCAGCGACCTCCTCCATGGTCAGCAGCTCGTCGTTCGCGTGCGGCGTGTCCGGCTCCGCGGCCCAGCGTGCAGTGCTCATCGTGTTCTCCCTGGGTGGTTGGCACCAGCCGTGCTTCGCGACGACCGGCGACGTTCATTACTCTTTCCAAAATGTGCGGTCAACGAGCCCCTCTGGCCATCTACTGTCCTCAGCGGGCGCACCAACACCCGCCCGGGGAACCGTCGCCCGGGGGTGCGACCGGGTGACCACGGGCGCCGCCCGGGTAGCGATGTTTGCGCAGGTCCTCGCGCGCCCGGGGAAAAGTCGAAGAAAATTCGCGCTTCCAGCGTGGCCGGGCATGGTTACCGACTTCGTTCCCCCCGACGGCCAGTTCTGAGGGGGAACGTTGGCCGCAAAGTGGCGTTTGTGCAGGTCAGGCGCGTTACCGACAAGGTTCCCCTGAAAGTCGTGGCGACCCTCTTGCCGGGGCCAGATCACAGCATTCATCGGCCGATCCCCAGCCCTCGGTCCGGGGTCCGCGAGTAGCGCGAGTACCGCTCGTGGGTGGTCGAGTCCTGTTGGACCTTCCACCGTTCCCGGGCTGCCTCCTGTGCCCGCCGCCGCTGTTGGAGCCACTCGCCGCGTTCCTGCTCGATCCGGCCAGGCAGCAGGGTGCGGATCGCAGGCTCGTGGAGCCGGGCGCGCACCTGCTTGCTGGCCACGTCGAGCTCGTCGGTGAGTTCGGCGATGTCGGCGTGGATCTCGGCGACCCGCGCGGCCGTCACGTCGCCATACCGGGCGACGGCGTCACGTCGCCGCGTGGTCCGGCGGACCGCGTCGCGGAGGTCTTGCTCGGCCTTCCACGCGGCACGCAGCTCGACCAGCGCGGTCGCGAGCGCCCGGTGAGGCGCGTAGCGTTCGACGGCCTCGGCCGCCCGTTGCGCGGCGTGTGCCGGACCGAGGTCGGCCCGGTCACGGTTGAACGTCGCATCCCACAATGCTCGGGCGTCGTCGACACTGTCGGCGACGAGGTGGGCGACGTTGAGGTCGCGGCCGCGGGTCATACCCACGTAGGCCGCCGGCCCGGTGGCGTGCTCCCCCAGCAGCAGGTGCCCGGCGTGGGATGTCTCGCCCTGGGCGCCGTAGACGGTGGTCGCGTAGGCCACATCGACCTGCTCACGCACATAGGCCGAGGGCAGCGTCCGTGAACCGGCGCGACCGGGTCCGCGGACGGTGAGGGTTCCGTCGGCGGCGATGGCGGTGATGGTCCAGGTGTCGCGATTGGCAACCCCGAGGTCGCGGTCGTTGCGCCGGGTCGCGACCCTGTCACCGACCGCGAGACGTTCCCCGGCGGCGGTAACCACCACGTGCGTGTCGTCGACCCGGCTGGCGGCGACGAGGCAGTCGCGGATCGCGCCGTTCAGCGCGGTCACCTGTTCGCGGGTGTCGGCCATCACCAACGCTTCCTGCTCACCGGACAGGATGCTGGCCGCGGCCAAATCGGCCAGAGCGCGTGCGCGCTCGGCCTCCGAGGGGTAGATGCGGATCTGGTCACTTGCCAACAATGCGTCGAACACCTCACTGACACGCTCACCGTGGTCCTCACCGCCAGGCCTATCGTCGGCAAACTCTTGGTAATGATCGCCGGCGGTGAGGCCGACGCGCTCACCGGAGCGATCACCACTGGTCCGTCGCGCAGTGGTGAGGCTCGTGCCAGTGCGCATCGCAAGGCTGATCGCGGCGTACTCTGAATCGCTGAACCGGTGCACCACGTCGAGGCTCACGCAGCCTTCGGGCGTGGCCCAGCGGGCCGCGAGGTCGAGGACGCCGCCGCGTCCGACAGCGGGCAGTTGGTGGCGGTCGCCGACGAACGCAACCCGTGCACCGGCTTCGTCCGCGACGATCAGTAGCGCGCGGGCGGTGTCTTGGTCGAGCATTCCGGCCTCGTCGACCATCAGTAGGTCACCGGGGCGGAGTACCGCGTCCGGGTCTGGCTGGGCGTCGTTGCGGGTCCAGTGGCCGTCTTCGTCCCAGCGCCACCCGCGCTGATACGCCGGCCAGGCAGCCGAGAAGGCGCCGGTGCCGACCTCACGGCCGGCGACTCGGGCACCCTTCAAGGTCGGGGTCACCACGATCATCCGATGCCCCTGCATGGCGAGCAACCCCTTGGCGGTGGCGAGGGTGGTCGTCTTGCCGACGCCCGCAGCTCCTTCGACCACCAGGAGTGTGCCCGTCCCGGCAAGGGCTGCGACCGCGTCGCGCTGCGCCACGTCGAGCCCCTCCACCCTGACCGGATGAGGGTCGGCCATGGTCACCGACTGTTCGGCGCGGTGAACCAGCCGGGCGACCACATCGGCCTCGACGGCGAGCACTTCCGGCGAGGAGAGCGCCCGGATGTGCTCGGGTACCCCCACCTGTTGCAGGAGCGGCACACATGCCTCGATGACCCGTGCGGTGAGGTCTTCGGCCAACTCGATCCGCACCGCCGCGTCAACCACGAGGTCGGTGGCGGCGATCCAGCGCTCGACCTGGCCACGGACGTCGGCGAGGTTCCAGGCCGAGCGTCGTGCACCGAGTCGTGACACGACGGCCTCGACGGCCTGCTGACGATCCAACGCACCGGCTCGCGGGCTGCCGGTGATCATCGAGGGCGCGAGCTGCGGGGTTGGGTCGCGGTAGCCGAGTGCGCGGAGTTCGTCGTTCCACCGCTCCACCAGCTCGGCGCCGTTCTTTGGGACGACCTTGTCCGGGCGGGCTTCGGCCCACGCCCGACAGTCCCATGCCCGCCGCAACCGCGGACCCGGCTCCTCACCCGGATGCTCCTCGCGCCACTCGGCCTCGTGCCGGTCGATGTTGCGGCCGATCTGACGGGCGCGTGCCGAGAACGGACCGACGAACGAGGCCAACTCACGCACCTCCCCGGTCTCGGGATCGGGGATGAACCCATACCCGGCGAGTGCCTGTCGGAACTCGGGGTCGGTGACCATTGCGGCGTGACCGATGCCGTTGATCGCGTCAATGGAGTCCCGGACGCCGACGGTGTGCAGGCCACGCCACTTGCCCTCGGCGAACACCCGGGCGTTGACCTGCAGATGTAGGTGCCGGTGCGGGTCGCCCGCTCGGGAAGTGTAGTGCCGCACCGTCACGGCCTCGATCCGCTCGACCGGGACTTGGACCTGACGGCCCCGCGGCCCACCCGGGTCGTCGCATGCTCTGCCAGCCAGCCGATGATCTGCGTCGCGGCGCGGTCCATCGCCGCGTCGTACGCCTCCGCGATCTCCGGGTGCAGCGCCGCGGCCAGCGACCAGGACTTTGGTCCGTTCACGGCGACCTCGACGAACCGCACCGCGTTCGCGTCCTGGCGCAGCCGTCCTCGCGGCTCACCTGTCACCGGGTCGAGGCCGGCGACCCACCCCTCATAAGCGTCACCGTCCAACGCGCCGATGCGTTCGACCCCGCTGGCTGGTGAGGCAGTGAACCGCTCCGCCAAGCCCGTGCCCTCGGCGAGGTAATAGTCGTCGACGCGCGCGTGGTCGGCCTCAACATAGTGCCGAGCCGCCGCAGCCGCTCCCCGATACATCTTGACGC
>JBOHDU010000346.1:0-4561 GCA_050700615.1 Nocardioidaceae bacterium | reverse complement strand
GTGCACGACTGCGCTCGGTAATGAGCGCCGGGCTGAGCGAGGGCCGAGCACAAGGAAGCGCCGGGCGACACAAGTGTTGAGGCCCCTCAAAGTATGAGTTTGAGGGGCCTCAACGTGCGGTCGGAGTGGTGTGACGTCTCCGTCCTCACAAGCGATCCGTCTGACTCCGCCTGCCTCGTCACCGGCCGACGCGGTGGGTTGCCCCACCGGATGAATCCTCGGTTTCCGCCTGATCCCGATCCTCCTTGCGGAAGCTCGTGAAGACATTCCTACCGGCCGTCGAGGGGGCTTGGCAACCCCCAATCGTCAAGTATTTCAGGGATTTCGGGCATTGCGGCGTGTCGTCCACAGACCCAGTCGACTCGTCCACAGAAGTCGTCAGTTACCCACAACCCTGTCCACAGCGGGAGGGTGGCGGACCACTAGCCGATCCGCCACACCACCGGCATCGTCAGGACGCCGTACGAGGTCACCCCCAGGGTCTGCAGCAGCGTCGCCCCACCGTTCAGCGGCGAGAGGGCCGCGCTGGCGGCCGGACTGTCGCTGTTCTGAGCCGGGCGCAGCCGCTGGATCGGGTTCCGCTTCGGCAGCACCTTGACGACGACGTCGGCGCGGCGTAGCCCGGCCCGGTCGCACGCCACGTCGACGGCGTGGTCGAGCCCACCGAGCTCGTCGACCAGGCCGCGCTCCTGGGCGTCCGCACCGGTCCACACCCGGCCGCGCGCGACCTCCTGGAGCTCGGCCAGCCCGAGCCGGCGGTCGGCAGCCGCCTTCGTGGTGAAGTCCGCGTAGACCTTGTCCAGCCAGGCCTCCATCCGCGCCCACTCGTCGTCGGTGTAGGGCCGGTTGCTGGAGAACATCTCGGCATAAGTGCCCACGCCGACGGCCTCGCGATGAAGGCCGATCCTGTCCAGCGCGTCGTGGAACACCAGCTTGCCGGCCAGCACCCCGATCGAGCCGGTCAGGGTGCCGGGGTTGGCCACGATCACGTCAGCGGGCATCGAGATGTAGTAGCCGCCCGACCCGGCGACCGAGCCCATCGAAGCGACGACCAACCGGCCGGCGCTGCGCAGCGCGAGCACCTCATCGCGGATCGCGTCGGAGGCCGCGTAGGAGCCACCGGGACTGTCCACCCGAAGCACCACGGCGCGCACCGCATCGTCGGCGGCAGCGTGCCGCAGCAGCGCCGCCAATGTCTGGGAGCCAATCGAGGGGCCGCCGAACGGAGAGCTGCCACTCCGACCGAGATGGATCGCCCCGGACACAGACACCACCGCGACCACCGGCTTGGTAGGGCGCCCGATCGTGGGCGGGTTGTCCGCGATGTTGGCGACCAAGTGCGTAATGCCCTTGCGGTAGCGGTGCAGGAACCGGGTGTCGGTGTCTCCCAGCCGCTCGCGCAGGGAGGTATACACGTCACCCCGGTAGCCGACCCGGTCTACGAGCCCCCGCTCCTGGGCCTCGGTCGCGCCCAGCGGGGCGTGCTCGACGGCGTCGCGCACGGCCGTCACGCTCAGGCCACGCCCCTGCGCCACGTCCGCGACGACCGTGTCCATCGACGAGGCGACCAGCCGCTCGGCCATCTCCTTGTGCGCAGTGGTCATGCCGGACTCGAGGAACGTGTTCGCGGCCGTCTTGTACTCGTACCGCTGGCCGATCTGAACGCCGATGCCCAGCTTGTCGAGGGCGTCGTGCACGAACACCGCCTCCCCCACCACGCCGGTGAGGCCGACGTCCCCGGAGGGTTGCAGCCAGATCTGCTCGAAGGCCGAGGCGAGGTGGTAGGCGACGTTGCCCGGCTGCATCTCGCCGAACGACTCCGTCCAGCACACCGTTGCCTTGCCTGCTGCCCGGAAGGCCGCAACGCTGTCGCGAAGCTCGCTGGACTGCGCGAGTGTCGGCTGCTTGGCGGCGATATGAGCCACCAGGCCCACGACGTGGTCGTCCTCGGCCGCCTTGCGCAGCATGGAGATGACGACCCGCAGGACGGGCATGTGTCGCTGGCGGGCGGCCTCGAGGGGGCTCGCCGGCGGAGTCTCCAGCAGACCGCGCGTGAGGTCGAGCTCCAGCAGGACCGGGAGGGAGCGCCGGCTTGTGAGTACGCTGACCGCTTTCATGCCACCACCGTACGGCGGGGCGTCCAGCCTCAGGCGTATCCGGGTCCCGACGCCCCTGCCCGGTGCTCGTCAGGGCCGTTCGAGCAACCCCGCCTCGCTGTCAGCCGCAACCTGGTTGCGGAGCCGGAAGTGCATCTTCTTGCCGGTTGCGGTCATGGGCAGCTCGTCGACGAACCGGTAGGTCCGTGGTCGCTTGAAATCCGCCAGCATCGGGTGGGCTCGGCAGTACGCGTCGCAGGCCTCCGCCGTGACAACGTCGTCGGCCCGGCGCACGTAGGCGACGACCACCTCGCCCCAGCGGTCGTCGGGCATTCCGACCACCAGCGAGTCGAGGACGCCCGGCATCGAGTTCAGCGTCTCCTCGACCTGCACCGGGTGCACGTTCTCGCCTCCCGAGATGATCATGTCGTCCTTGCGTCCGACGATCGTGACGTACTCGTCCTCGTCCCAGGTGGCCAGGTCGCCGATGTAGAGCCAGCCGTCGTGGAACCGCCCGGCCTCCTCCTCAGGCTGGTTCACGTAGCGGTAGCCGGACTTCACCGAGCGGACGATCACCTCGCCCACCTCGGTGCCGTTCTTGGACACCCGATCGCTGGGATCCGCAGCCCTGTCGGGATAGACCTTGACCACGGCGACGTCGTCGTCGGTGCACGCGCGGCCGGCGGTCCCTGCGTGCTCTGGCAGGTCGGCGGGCCGCAGGAACGTGTTCCAGAAGGCCTCGGTTGTGCCGTAGCCGTTGAAGATGTTGGGGGTCAGCACCTCCTGGTAGCGCAGGCACGCCTGCCGCTCGAGCGGAGCCCCCATCGTGACGATCCCGCGCAAGGTGGAGAGATCTCGCGGCTGCGACTCCTGCGCGTGGGCCAGCAGGTTGAGGTTCGTCGGCGCGCCGATCAGGAACGTCAGCCCGTGGGTGACGACCGCGTCGAGCACGCCCGCCGGGTCGAACGTTCGCATGGCCACGGCTTCCGCACCGACGTAGAACGTCGGGTTCGGGCCACCTGAGTAGAGCCCCCCACGGTGGAACCACGGTGTCATGTTCAAGGTCTTGTCCTGCGGGCCGAGTGGGAAGTGCATGATCACGTCGTGTGCCGTCAGCACCTCGACGGCACTGTTGAGGGACACCCCCTTCGGCATGCCGGTCGTGCCCGACGTGTAGAGGCGGGTGCTCTCGTCGAAGCAGCGCAGCTGGTCGGGCCAGGGCGGCGCCGGGTGGTCGGCGGTCAGCAGGTCGGAGAACGAGGCAACCGGCTCGGGCGCTCCGGACTCCCCGTCGCCCGGGCGGCCCACTGCCACCAAACGGGGGGGTCGATGAGCCGCCATCGACAGCGCCTCGGCCACCGGGCCGGCGAGCGTCGCGTCGTAGACGAACATCTGCGGACGGCTGTCATCCAGGATGTACGCCGACTCTCCCGGTGAGAGCCGGAAGTTGATCGGGGTCGCGGTGACCGCCAGCCGCTGGCAGGCCAGCCAGGTCAGCGCAAACTCGGGAGAGTTGTACAGCTGGAAGACGACGACGTCACCCGGCCGCAGCCCGCTCGCGAAGAAGCCGGCCGCCAGCCTGTCGACATCGGCGCCAAGCTCGGCGTACGTCCAGGACCGACCGGTCGCCAGGTCGCTGAGTGCCGGCGACGACTCGTACCGGTGCACGTTGCGCTCGAACCCCGCCAGATAGGTGAAGTGCCGCTCGAACACCTCCTTGAACGCAGTCGGGTCATAGCGGTATCCGGTCACCACGCACCTCCCAGCGGATCGTCAGCCATTCTGGTTCTACCCCCTGCGGCGGCGGGCCTCCAGCCGGGGCATGCGGAGGACGTCATGGCTGGCGGAACACGACGACGCAGTTCTGCCCGCCGAAGCCGAAGGCGTTGGCGAGTGCGGTCCCCACCCGCATCCGCCGAGCCGTCCCGGGCACGAAGTCGAGGTCACACTCGGGATCAGGGCTCGTCAGGTTGATGGTAGGTGGCACCACCTGGTCGCGGATCGCCAGCGCGCACACAAGGGCCGACAGGGCGCCAGCTGCACCTATCAGGTGTCCGAGCATCGACTTGGGAGAGCTGATCGCGACCTGGCCCGATACCGGCCCGAGGGCCGCCTTGATCGCAGCCGACTCGGTGCGGTCGTTGGCCCGGGTTGAGGTGCCGTGGGCGCAGATGTAGTCGACGGAGTCAGGACCGACGCCGGTGCGCTCCAGGGCCTGGCGGATGGCCTCGGCGGCGTACCGGCCGGTGGGCTCGGGTGCGCTGACGTGGAACGCGTCGGCCGTCAGCGCGCCACCGACCACCTCGGCGTACGCCGGCGCGCCTCGCCGCTTTGCGTGCTCGGCCGACTCCAGGACCGCGATCACCGCGCCCTCGCCGAACACGAAGCCGTCGCGGTCTGCGTCGAACGGGCGGCTGGCGAGCTGTGGCTCGTCGTTGCGCCGCGACAACGCACCCATCGTGGAC
>JBOHDU010000345.1:0-2110 GCA_050700615.1 Nocardioidaceae bacterium | reverse complement strand
GGCTCGCCGTGGGCGATCGGATCCAAGGACGGCGGGCACGACGCCGTACACCCCGACCTGGGTACGTTCGACGACTTCGACGCCTTCGTCGCCCGGGCCCGCGAGGAGGGCCTCGAGGTCGCCCTCGACCTGGCCCTGCAGTGCGCCCCCGACCACCCCTGGGTCACCAGCCATCCGGACTGGTTCACGACCCGGGTCGACGGCACGATCGCCTACGCCGAGAACCCGCCCAAGAAGTACCAGGACATCTACCCGCTCAACTTCGACCTGGACTACGCCGGTCTGTCCGCGGAGATCCTGCGAATCGTGCGTCACTGGATGGATCACGGGGTGCGCATTTTCCGGGTCGACAATCCCCACACGAAACCGCTGATGTTCTGGGAGTGGCTGCTGGAGGAGGTAGCCAAGACAGACCCGGACGTGGTCTTCCTGTCCGAGGCGTTCACCCGGCCGGCCATGATGCGCGCCCTGGCCATGATCGGGTTCCACCAGTCCTACACCTACTTCACCTGGCGCAACACGAAGTGGGAGCTCGAGAGCTACCTGCACGAGCTGTCCCACCTGAGCAGTGACGTGCTGCGGCCGAACCTCTTCGTCAACACCCCCGACATCCTTACCGAGTACCTCCAGTACGGCGGCCCCGCGGCGTTCCGTATCAGGGCCACGGTAGCGGCGACCGCTTCGCCGTCCTGGGGGGTCTACAGCGGCTTCGAGCTGTACGAGCACGTGGCGGTCAGACCGGGCTCGGAGGAGTACCTCGACTCCGAGAAGTACCAGTACCGGCCCCGTCCGTGGGCGGCCGCCGATGCCGAGGACCGCACGCTCGCGCCTTACCTCACCTTGTTGAACGAGATCAGGGCGCGCCACCCGGCCCTACGCCGGCTGCGCAACATCACGATCCACTCCACCGACGACGACTCGGTGCTCTGCTACAGCAAGCGCGGCGACACCCGCGAGACGGCCGGCGACATCGTCATCGTCGTGGTCAACCTCGACCCGCACGGGGCACGTGAGACGCTCGTGCACCTCGACATGCCCGGCCTGGGCTACGAGTGGTTCGAGACGTTCGTGGTCCACGACGAGATCTCTGGGCAGACCTGGCGCTGGGGAGAGTCGAACTACGTGCGCCTCGACCCGTCGGTCGAGCCGGCACACATCCTGTCGATCCGGAAGGCCTAGCGTCTTGACAGCCGATGTCTCCCCGAGCTCCGACCCGACCTGGTTCAAGCGGGCGGTGTTCTACGAGGTGCTGGTCCGGTCGTTCAGGGACTCCGACGGCGACGGGATCGGGGACTTCGCCGGGCTGCGGGAGAAGCTCGACTATCTTCAGTGGCTGGGGATCGACTGCCTCTGGCTGCCGCCGTTCTCATCGTCGCCGCTGAGGGATGGTGGCTATGACGTGTCCGACTACGAAAGCATCATGCCCGAGGTCGGAACCATCGAGGACTTCCAGGGGCTTCTCGACGAGGCTCATCAGCGCGGGATCAAGGTCATCATCGACTTCGTTATGAACCACACGAGCGACCAGCATGCGTGGTTCCAGCAGTCCCGCTCCGACCCCGACGGTCCCTTCGGCGACTTCTACGTGTGGTCGGACAACGACGAGCTCTACCCTGAGGCGCGGATCATCTTCGTCGACACCGAATCCTCGAACTGGACGTGGGACCCGGTTCGCCAGCAGTACTTCTGGCACCGCTTCTACAGCCACCAGCCCGACCTGAACTTCGACAACCCCGCGGTGCAGGATGCCATCTTGAACAGCCTGCGCTTCTGGCTCGACAAGGGGATCGACGGCTTCCGGCTCGATGCCGTTCCCTACCTCTACGAGCGGCCCGGGACCAACGGCGAGAACCTGCCGGAGACACACGACTTCCTGCGCAGGCTGCGCAAGACGATCGACGACGAGTACCCCGAGCGGGTCCTCCTTGCCGAGGCAAACCAGTGGCCCGCCGACGTGGTCGACTACTTCGGGGACTACGCCGTCGGTGGCGACGAGTGCCACATGTGCTTCCACTTCCCGGTGATGCCGCGGATCTTCATGGGCGTACGACGAGAGTCGCGCTACCCGATCTCGGAGGTCCTCGAGCAGACCCCGCAGATCCCCGACAAC
>JBOHDU010000344.1:0-9152 GCA_050700615.1 Nocardioidaceae bacterium | reverse complement strand
GGTGATATCCTTTTTCGGTTGCCAAAACGCAGGATAACCTGTGTCGAGGTGTCGCCCCGATAGCTCAGTGGTAGAGCACTTCCATGGTAAGGAAGGGGTCGTCAGTTCAATCCTGACTCGGGGCTCGGGCCGGACGCGTGCGTCTTCGGTCGCGGCGGGGTAGCTCAGGTGGTTAGAGCACACGGCTCATAATCGTGGTGTCGCGGGTTCAAGTCCCGCCCCCGCTACCGAGACGAGACAGCGTAAGGGACACCTGCGCAAACCAGAACAGATCCGAAAGAGGCAGCCGTGGCCAGCAAGAGCGCCGACATCCGCCCCATCATCACGATGGCGTGTACCGAGTGCAAGGAGCGCAACTACGTCACCCGCAAGAACCGGCGTAACGACCCTGACCGGTTGGAGCTGAAGAAGTACTGCCCGCGCTGCCGCCACCACACCCCGCACCGCGAGACTCGCTGAGCGCCAGGCTCCGTCGCACGAGAGCCCAGAACCCGCCCCGACCCGCGTCGTTGGGCGGGTTCTTGCCGTCCGTTCCTGAAACCTCGGCGACGGTTGGCGGGGCGTGGGCCTTGGCGTTGAGTCCGATCCGGGTGATCGCTCGCGGCCACCCGGGGCATGCCGGGTCCGGGACGTGCAGGCATACGCCGAACCGGTTCGCGGGCAAGACGATGGGATAGCGTCGCGCCATGGCCCTGGATCCAACGCTGGCCGGAAGGACGTTTGCGCCCACACCGCCCTACGCCGTCAACCAGGAGAAGATCGTCGAGTTCAGCCGGGCGGTCGGTGCCGACCTTCTCGACGGGGGCACGACCGCGCCGTTGACGTTTCCGATCGTGGTCGCGTTCGCCGCGATGACCCGGCTGATGGCCGATCCCGCGGTCGGCATCGAGCTGCACCACGTGGTCCACGGTGACCAGCGGTTCGAGCAAAACCGTCCGATCAAGGCCGGCGATCGTCTGACCGGCACCTTGACGATCGACTCGGTGCGGGCCGCCGCTGGCGTGGACATGATCGGCACCCGGACTGTGATCACGACGGTCGAAGGCGAGCCGGTGGCGACGGCATTCGCCACCTTGGTGCATCGAGGTGAGGAGTGAGCTGGAACCAAGGTGACGTACTGGAGCCGCAGGTCTACACCGTGACTCGTGCCGACCTGATCCGCTACGCCGGCGCCTCGGGCGACTTCAACCCGATCCACTGGAGCGACCGGATTGCAGTATCGGTCGGGCTGCCGGGCGTTATCGCGCACGGGATGTACACCCTGGCGCTGGCCGGGCGGGCACTGACCACGTGGGCAGGCGATCCGGCACTCATAGTGTCCATGGGGGCGCGCTTCATCAAGCCGGTCGTGGTCCCCGACGACGACACGGGGACCGACGTCCGGGTCGAGGGGATGGTCAAGTCCATCGACGACGGACTTGCCACCTTCGAGCTCGTGGTCAGCTGCGCCGGCCAGAAGGTGCTGGGCAGGAGCAAGGCCGTGGTGCGATGCTGACCAGGGCCGGCGAGCCACTGTCGCGATGGACCACCCTGCGCCTGGGTGGCCCGGCGGCACGGTTCGTGGAGGTGACGACCCGCGCCGAGCTGTACGACGTGGTGGCCGGCGCAGACTCGGCGGAGCAGCCGGTGTTGGTCCTGGGCGGTGGGAGCAACCTGGTTGTCGCCGACGACGGCTTCCCGGGCACGGTTGCGCACGTGGCCACGAGCGGCGTCCGGGTTTCGACCGACGGCTGCGGGCTTGCGGAGGTGGAGGTCGAGGCGGGGGAGAGTTGGGAAGCCATCGTCGCCCGAGCCGTCGAAAGCGAGTGGGTCGGTGTGGAGGCGCTGTCCGGCATCCCCGGCTCGGTGGGAGCGGTGCCGATCCAGAACGTCGGAGCCTACGGCCAAGAAGTCGCCGACAGCATCGTCGCGGTGCACGTCTACGACCGCGCCGAACGACGTACGCGCACCCTCGCCAACACCGACTGTGGCTTCGGCTACCGGACCAGCGTCTTCAAACAGAAACCCGACCGCTACGTCGTTGGTGGTGTGACCTTTCGGTTCCGGCTCGGGTCCCAGGGCACACCGATATGGTATGACGAGCTCGCGGGCACGCTGGGCGCACGGCCGGGACAGCGCGTGGCCTCCGCCACCGTGCGCAAGGCTGTGCTCGAGTTGCGGCGAGCAAAGGGCATGGTGCTCGACGCCGACGACCATGACACGTGGAGCGCGGGCTCGTTCTTCACCAACCCGGTCTTGCCTGCCGATGACCTCCCTGACGGCGCACCGGCCTGGGCGCAGCCCGACGGTCGCGTCAAGACCAGCGCAGCATGGCTGATCGAGCATGCCGGGCTTGGCAAGGGCTTCGGCAACGAGCGGGTGAGCCTGTCGACCAAGCACGTGCTTGCCCTCACCAACCGCGGCACGGCCCAGACCGCTGACCTGCTCGAGCTCGCCCGCGTGGTCCGCGAGCGCGTACGTGGGGCGTACGACATCGATTTGCGGAACGAACCGGTGCTGGTCGGGTGCCGGCTCTAGGGTGTTGGCAGGCCCGACGTCGAACTGCGAGCGCGCCAGCCGCGCCCGGTCCGGCTCACGCCGTTGTCGCGGTGTCTGTCGAGCCGGGGGTCGCCAGCCAGGTGTCGATGTCGCACAGCAGCTGCGAGCGCAGCGCGGACGGTGCGGCCGACCCGCGGACCGACATCCTGGCCAGCTCGGCGATCGCCGCGTCATCGAAACCCTGTGCCTTGCGGGCGGCGGTGTACTGGTCGAGCAGCCGGGAGTTGAACAGCAGCGGGTCGTCGGCGCCGAGCGCGATCGGCACCCCTGCCTCGTAGAGCGCCCGAAGCGGCACGCTGGGGAGGTCTGGGTAGACGCCGAGGGCGACGTTTGACAACGGGCACAGCTCCAACGTCACCCCAGCGTCGGCCAGATGGGCGACGAGCCTCGGGTCTTCGACCGATCGGACGCCGTGCCCGATCCGCCGCGCGGACAGCACGTCGAGGCAGGCCCAGACGCTCTCCGGCCCACACAGCTCGCCCGCGTGTGGGGCAGCGAAAAGGCCCGCGCGCGCCGCGATCCTGAACGCTCGGGAGAACGCCAGCGCCTCGCCACGGCGCTCGTCGTTGGACAGCCCGAACCCGACCACACCGCGACCGGCGTACTGGGCCGCCAGCCTGGCCAAGGTGCGAGCCTCGAGCTGGTGGCGGGTGCGGTTGGCGGCGATCACGACGGCGACGCCGACCCCGGTGGCCACGGTCGCTTCGCGTGCGGCATCGATCACCAGGTCGGTGAACGCTGTGATCCCGCCGAACCGGCCCCCGTAGCCGCTCGGGTCGACCTGGATCTCGAGCCAGTGTGAGCCCTCCGCCTTCTCGTCCTCCGCAGCCTCACGGAGGAGCCGGCGAACGTGGCCCTCTGTGCGTAGCACCGATCTGGCCACGTCGTAGAGACGCTGGAACCGGAACCAGCCCTTCTCGTCGGCCACCGACAGTTGCGGCGGCCAGTCGTGGGTCAACGCGTCGGGGAGCAGGAGTCCCTGCTCTGCTGCCAGCTCGAGTACGGTGGCGTGCCGCATCGAGCCGGTGAAGTGCAGGTGAAGATGAGTCTTGGGGAGCGTCGTCAGGTCCCGATAGCTGCCGGAGATGCTGGCCTCCCCTCGATCATCGCGCCGAGCACACGCCGCAGATCAGGCGAGCAGTCGCTGGAGCCTGCCGATGCCTTCGACCAAGTCGTCGTCGCCGAGCGCGTAGGACAGTCGCAGGTAGCCCGGAGTGCCGAACGCCTCACCCGGGACCACCGCGACCTCGACCTCGTCGAGGATGATCTCGGCAAGCTCGGCCGAGCTGGTGGGCACCCGTCCCGCGATGTCACGGCCGAGCACAGCCTTGAACGATGGGTAGGCGTAGAACGCGCCCTTCGGCTCTGGGCACACCACCCCGCCGATGTCGTTCAACATCGCGACGATCGTGCGCCGACGACGGTCGAACGCCGTGCGCATGATCTCGACCGCACCGAGGTCGCCCCGCAAGGCCGCCAGCGCCGCGCGCTGGGACACGTTGGCGACGTTCGACGTGATGTGTGACTGCATGTTGGTGGCCACTTCGACCACGTCGGCCGGCGCCAGCATCCAGCCGACCCGCCATCCCGTCATCGCGTAGGTCTTCGCCACCCCATTGACGACGATGCAGCGATCGGCGAGCGCGGGGACCTGTACGGGCATCGAGCTGAACGCGGTGCCGTCGTAGACCAGATGCTCGTAGATCTCGTCCGCGACGACCCAGAGACCGGCGTCGAGCGCCCACTGGCCGATCGACTCCACTTCCGCTGGGCTGTACACGGCCCCGGTCGGGTTGGACGGGGAGCAGAAGAGAAGGACCTTGGTGCGGTCGGTGCGGGCGGCCTCGAGCTGGTCGACGGTGACGAGGTAGCCCTGCGACTCGTCGGCGTGCACCTCGACCGGCACACCATCGTTGAGCCGGATCGCCTCGGGGTACGTCGTCCAGTAGGGCGCCGGAAGCAGCACCTCGTCGCCTGGGTCGAGCAGCGACGCGAACGCCTCGTAGACGGCCTGCTTCCCACCGTTGGTCACGAGGACCTGGTTCGGCTGCACGGCGTACGCCGAGTCTCGGATGGTCTTGTCGACGATGGCCGCCTTGAGCTCGGGCAGCCCCCCGGCCGGGGTGTAGCGGTGGTTTCGCGGATCGTGCGCTGCTGCCGCGGCCGCCTCGACGATGTAGTCGGGCGTCGCGAAGTCGGGCTCGCCGGCGCCGAAGCCGATCACCGGACGCCCGGCGGCCTTGAGTGCCTTGGCCTTGGCGTCGACGGCGAGCGTGGCCGATTCGGCGATGGCGCCGACCCGTCGTGAGATCCGTGTGGAGGTGGCGGGTGCCAGGATGCTGTCGGTCATGGGACCATCGTCGCACCATCCGAGGTTGCGTTCCGATCCCGTCCGCTTTCGCGGCGGCTGTCCGTTGGTGGGTGGATTGGCCGGACTGGGGCAGGAGCACGTACACTCGACTTCTTGGTGGCTGTTGCACCCTGGATTGTCATGCCCTGACCCGACCGGGTCGGAGCCGGATCCATGGCAACGGGCACCGGAGGGCAGTGGCTCAATTGGCAGAGCACCGGTCTCCAAAACCGGCGGTTGGGGGTTCGAGTCCCTCCTGCCCTGCGCAAGCACCGATCGAGATGCACACCGACACGACCAACCAGATGACGAAGAAGGGCACGCGTGACTGAGATTCGCTCCCAGAGCTCGTCGAGCGCCCGTCACCCAGACCATGGCGGGCGCACCGGCATGGGCCTGTTCTTCCGCCAGGTGGTGGCCGAGCTCCGAAAGGTCATCTGGCCGACCCGCGACCAGCTCGTCACCTACTTCATCGTCACCTTGGTGTTCGTGCTCTTCATGATCGGGCTTGTCGCTCTGCTGGACTATGGGTTCAACTCGGCCATGTTCAAGATATTCGGCTGACCCGACTCAGCGGCGATCAGCGTCTGACAGCGATACAACAGTGACGGAGCAGTCTGTGACAGAGCCCTACGACTCGGACATCGAGCCCGAGGCGATCGAGGCACCGCAACCGGGCGAGGACACCGTCGACACCCCGGCTGGCGAGCCCGGGGGTGAGACGGCCTCAGCCGCCTCCGACCCGGTGGAGTTCGACGACCAGGCCGTGGGATCTGCGGAGACGCCGGCTGCCCGGCCCGCCGACTCCGCCGAGTCCGACGATACGGCTGAGCCCGGTGACGCCGGGCAGCTCGGCGACACCGCTCAACCCGCTGAGTCCGGTGACACCGCTCCCGACGACGCCGGGCAGCCCGGAGAATCTGGCGAGTCGGCTGATTCCGGCGAGTCTGGCGAAGCTGACCAGACGGCCGAGCCGGGTCAGGCCGCTGACTCCGCCGAGGCTGCCGACCCGCTTGAGGAGTTCCGCGCCGCGCTGCTCACCAAGCCCGGCGACTGGTATGTCGTGCACACCTACTCCGGCATGGAGAAGCGGGTGAAGGCCAACATCGAGAACCGCACGACCTCGCTCAACATGGAGGACTTCATCTACGAGGTCGAGGTCCCGCAGGAGGATGTCTGGGAGGTGAAGAACGGCCAGCGCAAGCAGGTGAGCCGGACCGTCCTTCCCGGCTACGTATTGGTGCGGATGGAGCTTACCGACGAGTCGTGGGCAGCCGTGCGACACACGCCCTCCGTGACTGGCTTCGTCGGGCACAGCCATCAACCCGTGCCGCTCAGCCTGACCGAGGTCGAGGCGATGCTCGCACCCCAGGTGGTGAGCCAGAGTCAGACGCCGGACCACGAGCCCAAGCAGAAGAAGATCGAGTTCAGTGACTTCATCGCCGGAGACTCGGTGATGGTGGTCGACGGACCGTTCGCGACCCTGCACGCCACCATCACGGAGATCAACCTCGACGCCCAGCGGGTGAAGGCGCTGGTCGAGATCTTCGGCCGCGAAACCCCGGTCGAGCTCAGCTTCGACCAGATCCAGAAGGTCTGAGCCGCCCCACACCACAACCCAACTGCCAACGCACAATCACATCAGCAGACAACGCAAGGACCGAAGAATGCCTCCCAAGAAGAAGATCGCGGCGCTGGTCAAGGTGCAGCTGCAGGCTGGCGCGGCAACTCCTGCCCCACCGGTCGGTACCGCCCTCGGCCCGCACGGCGTGAACATCATGGAGTTCTGCAAGGCCTACAACGCCGCCACCGAAGCGATGCGCGGCAACGTGATCCCCGTCGAGATCACGATCTACGAAGACCGCTCCTTCACCTTCATCACCAAGACACCGCCTGCCGCCGAGCTCATCAAGAAGGCCGCCGGCCTCCCCAAGGGTTCTTCGGTGCCGCACAAGGAGAAGGTCGGCAAGATCTCTCGCGACCAGGTGCGCGAGATCGCGAGCACCAAGCTGCCCGACCTCAACGCCAACGACATCGACGCGGCGATGAAGATCGTCGAGGGTACGGCGCGGTCGATGGGAGTCACGGTCGACGGCTAAGCCGCTCGGCCTGCCGACTCTCGGCACTTTGCTCAACCCCGCTCCTCGTGGCAGGGCCGCGCTGGCCCATCCGACCACAACTGGACCACCTCGAAAGGAACCAGACATGCAGCGCAGCAAGACATACCGGGCGGCCGCCGCCGAGATCGACAGGGACAAGATCTACCCGCCGGTGGAGGCGATCAAGCTGGCCGTCGGCGGCGGATCGAAGAAGTTCGACTCCACCGTCGACGTGGCGATGCGCCTTGGCGTCGACCCCCGCAAGGCCGACCAGATGGTCCGGGGGACGGTCAACCTCCCCCACGGCACGGGCAAGACCGCGCGGGTGCTGGTGTTCGCGAGCGGTGACAAGGCTGAGGAGGCGCGTTCCGCCGGAGCCGACCACGTCGGCAGCGACGAGCTCATCGACAAGGTCAACGGCGGCTGGCTCGACTTCGATGCCGTGGTCGCCACGCCTGACATGATGGGCAAGGTCGGACGGCTTGGCCGGGTGCTCGGCCCGCGTGGGCTGATGCCCAACCCGAAGACGGGGACCGTCACGCCGGACGTGACGAAGGCCGTGAGCGACATCAAGGGCGGCAAGATCGAGTTCCGGGTCGACCGGCATGCCAACCTGCACTTCATCATCGGCAAGGCGTCGTTCCCCACCGAGCAGCTTGCCGAGAACTACGCCGCCGCGCTCGACGAGGTGCTGCGGCTGAAGCCTTCAAGCTCCAAGGGCCGCTACCTCAAGAAGGTCACCTTCTCCACGACCATGGGGCCTGGGGTGCAGGTCGATCCGAACCGCACGCGCAAGATTACGAGCGACGACGGCGAGGAGTAACCACCCACCTGGCATCATGGGGTGGACTCGGGGTCTCCGCGGATGGGTGCCTGCGAGTCGCGCAGACCGTCGACCAGCAGGCTTCGGGTCATCAAGCAGCGAGGGGAATCCGGATGACTTTCAGATTCGCATCGATGTGGCGGGGTAAGAGGGCCGCAAGCGCAGTGGTGGCGGGCGTGTCGCTCGTTGCGTTGAGCGCCTGTGGCAGCGCCTCGGGCATCGCGAGTAGCAACGGGGCCGAGCTGACAAAGGCGAACTTCGCCCAGAAGCTGCGGGCCGCCCAGTCCAGCGACCAGTCCGTCCACGTGCAGGCCACGTTCGGAGTCGGCGGTCAGCACATGACGATGTCCGGCGACCTGGCAATGTCGGGGATGGCGCTCGGTGACCTGAGGGCCGACCTGATCATGCGAGTCGCGGGCAAGTCGGCCGAGATGCGGATCGTCAGCGGTGACATCTACCTCAACGGTGGCGCGCTGGGCATGTCGACAAGCTCCGGCAAGCCCTGGGTCAAGGTCAACCTCAATGACCCGATGAACCCGCTGGGCGGGGCCTACAACCAGATGCTCAAGGAGCTCAGCCCCAGCGCCATGACCAAGGCGTTCGCAGCCATCTCAAGCCTCGACAATGTCGGGACCGAGACCGTCGACGGAGTCACTGCCACCCACTACATCGTCACGCTCAGCACCGCGAAGGCGCTGAGGCTGCTGGGCGTCGATAGGGTCGGCGGGACGAGCCTGGGCCAGTTGACGGCCCCCATGCCGAAGAAGCTCAGCTATGACGTCTGGGTCGGTCCCAGCCACCTGATGGTGCGGATGAAGGCGAGCATCGAAGGTTCCGAGATGGACATGCACTTCTCCGACTGGGGCAAGCACGTGACGGTCAAGACGCCACCGGCCAGCCAGGTCTCAACCGTCAGCTTCTGAGCACCCTCCCCTGCCGCGATCCTCGGACGGGATACGCGTTGAGTGGCGGTCGACGGTCGATCGAGTGGACGGCGGAGGCAGGATCGCGGAGTCGGCCGCAGGGTGCGGCGAAGTCGGCGCCGATTTTGTCGGGAGAGTTGTCCGCCGCTACGATGACGCGGTACCGAAGACCGCTGGTCGCTGGGCGAGATGCCCAACCGAAGGCCCCGTAATGCGGGCGGCCCGCGCAGGTGAGCAGAAGTGAACAGTCCTCGACTGTGTCGCCCTGTGCACCTGCACGGGGCGTTCTTACTTTTCTGGGTCAGGCGGTGTTCGGGGCCAACAGGACCGAAGGGAGACCCATGGCGCGGGCCGACAAGACGACAGCGGTTGCCGAGATGGTGGAGGAGTTCCGCAGCTCGAGCGGTGCTGTGCTGACC
>JBOHDU010000343.1:0-1905 GCA_050700615.1 Nocardioidaceae bacterium | reverse complement strand
GCTCAGCCCTGGTGACCCCCGAGAGGACGCGAGACACCCAGCCACCGTGCGTCCAGGTTGGATGCCGCGCCTCCGGGTCCAGGCGTCGTGCGCCGTCCACGTAGGCGCACCCGAGCTTGAGGCGAGCGGCGTCACCCTCGTCGAGATCACGATGGAGGCGGGCGAGCGTCTCCTGCCGAGCCGCGTCCACCGGGCCATCAACGAGCGCGACGAGGTCAAGGTCGCTGACGTACGGCGTGTAGTCGCCGGTCGCCAACGACCCACCGACGAGGAGGTCGGTCACCCATCCCAGACCGGCCAGCCGGACGCCGAACTCTTCCACGACAGACGACGAGGCGGACACCACCGAACTCTAACTGGGCAACCTCCGCGGCCAGGGTCCCGACAAGGGACTGTCAGATCGTGAGCCGGTCTCCCACCACCGACTTTCATCCGCCAATCGCGTGAGCAGTCGCGGCGAACGACACAGACGAGTTTCGTCGGATGGTCCCCAGTTTCTCGCGGGTGCCACCTCGTCCGCCGTCTAGGCTGATGTCCGAGGCGGCGATCATCACCTGGCGACGAGGCAACGGAACAAGCGAGAGCCGCGTCCTGGGTATGGGAGGACTCGATGTTGGTCAATCGCGACAACAGCTGGATTGCGGCAGCCGTCGTAGCGGCGGTCACCGCCGCCTTCGGCATGGTCGCCGGCGGCTATCCGACCGTGGGCCCTGCGACTGGGAGCCAGACCCCGGCTGCCCCCTCGAGCTCGGTGCTGGCGCTGCGGTCAGTATGGGCGTCGATGAGCTGGTCTCAGCGCGTCGGGCAGCTGTTCGTCGTCGGGACGCCGGCTACCGGGCTGGCCACGGGTACGCGGACCGATATTCGCCGCTACCACGTCGGTTCCGTGATCCTGACCGGCCAGAGCTCGGCTGGTGTGGACGCGACTGCAGTGCTGACCGGGCAGTTGCAGGCGCTCGCGACCCGGTCCGCGACCGACCGGGTGGGAATGATCGTCGCCGCCGACCAGGAAGGCGGCTCTGTCCAGGTGCTCAACGGCAGCGGCTTCACGACCATGCCAACCGCCTTGGAGCAGGGCACCTGGGCTCCTGCGTCGTTGCAGCGCCGGGCCACGCAGTGGGGTCAGCAACTGGCCTCGGCCGGGGTCAACCTCGACCTGGCGCCGGTGGCTGATACTGTGCCGGCCCCGTTGGGCACCCGCAACCTGCCTATCGGCTATTGGCACCGAGAGTACGGAAACACCCCCGTTCGCGTCGCCCGTCACGTGCGAGCTTTCGCTACCGGCGTGAGTGCGGCCGGAGTGCAGGTGACCCTCAAGCACTTCCCCTGACTTGGACGAGTCCGGGGCAACACCGACTATTCCAGTGGTGTCACCGACCACGTCACCGCCTTCCACGACCGGTATCTGCACCCGTTCAGGGTCGGGGTGGGGTCGGGCGCCGGCTTCGTGATGATGTCGCTTGCCTACTATCCCCGGACCGGGGCCTACGCACCCGCCGCCTTCTCGCCGCGGATCGTGCAGGGGATGCTCCGCAAGGAGTGCGGTTTCGCTGGTGTCGTGGTGAGCGACTCGCTCGATGCCAGGCAGGTCGCGTTCCTGACTCCCGGTGTCCGGGCGGTGCGCTTCCTGCGCGCAGGTGGTGACCTTGCCTTGGTCACCGACCCGTCGGACGTCCCCACCATGACCCGGGCGGTGCTGGCTGAAGTGCAGCACAGCCGGGTCTTCCGCCGGCAGGTGCACCGGGCGGTTCTCACCGTGCTGGCCGCCAAGCAACAGATGGGGCTACTCCCGAAGGTCACGAGTCGGTGAGCGGTCCCGCCGCCTAGGACCTGCCCGCGCTCCACGGCCCGCCGGCCGAACCGGACACCTGGTAGGTGCCGGCCATCGACGTCCCGGACGTGGTC
>JBOHDU010000342.1:0-3407 GCA_050700615.1 Nocardioidaceae bacterium | reverse complement strand
GGTCTGGCGCTGGGCCGTCGATGCCGACGGGCGAGTTCACGAACCCGATCGCCGAGGGAGCCGATCCCTGTGTCGTGCGTGACGGCAACCGCTACCTGTGGTGCCAGAGCGAGGGCAACGTGGCGGTCTCCATCTGGGTCTCGGATCGGCTGACCAGCCTCGGAACCCGGCACGTGGTGTGGACCGCTCCGGCGGAGGGTCCCTGCTCGAAACAGGTCTGGGCCCCTGAGCTCATCAGGGTCGGGGACCACTGGTACATCTACTTCGCCGCATCGGATGGCGACGGCAAGAACCACCAGGCCTACGTGCTTGTCGCTGACAGCGACGACCCGCTCGGCGGCTACACGCTGGAGGGGCCCTTGTGGACCGCCGACGGCGACGTCGGGGCCGCCGCCGACAACGTGTACGCCATCGACATGACGGTCCTCGAGCACTCCGGCCGGCACTATGCCGTTTGGTCCGGGTGGCCCGACCGAACCCGCCAGGTCCAGCACCTCTACATCCGAGCCATGTCGAGCCCGGTCGGGCTGACCGGGCCGCGCGTGCAGATCTGTGCTCCCGACGACTACCTCTGGGAACGCATCGACGAGACAGCTGCGAGTGACGGGCTCAACGAAGGCCCGCAGGTGCTCAGCCGCGGTGGGCGAACCTTCCTCGTCTACTCCTGTTCCGCGTCCTACTTCCCGACCTACAAGCTCGGCCTGCTCGAGCTCACCGGCGACCCGATGGACGCCGCGGGGTGGCGCAAGCACCCGGAGCCGGTCTTCCGTTCCACCGAGGACTGCTTCGGCGTCGGACACGACGGCTTCGTCCGTTCGCTCGACGGGAAGGAGTGGTGGCACGTCTTCCACGCCAAGCTCGACCGCAGGCCCGGTTGGAGACGAGCCATCTGGGTGCAACCGCTCACCTGGACCGCGGACGATTTCCCACTGTTCGGGCAGCCCGCCTCCCGCGGGATCCCGCTTCCCGTGCCGTCGGCGACGCCGAGGCACGAGATCACCGACGCTCGTGACTACCGCTTCACCGACGCCGCGACCGGCGCAGCCGACTTCGACTACTACGGCCATCACCAGTTCCTCGATCCCCGCCCCGACGGGGTGCACCTCGGCGTGGTTCCCGCTCACCCGGTCAACGACTACCGCAGCGGTGAGAAGCTCCTGCTTCGCGACGGCTGCTACCGCGATGTGCGGGTCGTGGCCCAGTTCGCCTACGTCGACGGCCGACGCGACGTTGGTGTGCTGTTCCGGGCGAGCGGGGCTGCCCTCGGCTTCGACGGGCAGCACGGCTACTTCGCCGCGTTGTCGCCACGACGGTCGCGCCTGCTGCTGGGCAAGATGGACGGCTTCGGCTGGGTCGAGCTCGCATCCGCGCCGTACGACGTCGACCGTGCCGGGAGGCAACAGCTCGTCATCGAGGCCCGCGGCAGCCGCATCGTCGTAGCGATCCCCGGAAGCCTGGCGCGACTGTCAGTCACCGACGACGACCATCCCACCGGCACCGTGGGGTTGCGGGTCGTCGACACGCACGCCCGCTTCGAGAGGCTGCGGATCGAGCCTTTCGGCTGAGCCCGCCGAGCGGCTGACTCGAGCACAGACCCCACGCACCCGTGGTGCTGCCGGTAGCCCCGCCTGCCAGCCTCGGTGGAAGACGCGTGTGCGAGCGCACGCGGGAGGGCCCCGGCGTGCGAGACGTGCCCGTTGCTCAGCCGACGCACAGACAGAACGGGTGGCCGGCCGGGTCGAGGAAGACCCGGAAGGTCGAGCCAGGCTGGAACTGCGCCTTGGTGGCGCCGAGCTTGGTCGCCACAGCCTCGCCGTCGTCGAGGTCTTGAACCATCAGGTCGAGATGCATCTGCTGTGGCACCGCCTGACCCGGCCAGTCGGGGCGCCGGTAGTCCTGCACCTGCTGGAACGAGATGCAGTCGCCTCCGTCGGCGGGGCGAATCTCGGCCCAGTCGTCGTCGGCCTTCACGTGCCAGCCGAGCAGGGCACCGTAGAAGCTCGCCAACGCTCCCGGATCCGGGCAGTCCAGGACCAGGCCGGGGTAGCGTGCGATCGCAGAGTTCGTGTCAGTCATGGCGAGCACGCTACCGATCAATCCGGACAGAAAGCGTCCGTGCCCGAGGGCGGGGCCCACAGGCAATCCTTCTGGAAGCGACCTTCGCCGGGGGCGGTCAGCGGGCGCGCCGCACGCGTCCCTCGTCCCACACCGGCTCGTCCCCCTCGTACACCGAGCCGTCGGCACCGAAGACGAGGTAGCGATCGAACCGGCGCGCGAACCAGCGGTCGTGCGTAACCGCGACCACGCTGCCCTCGTAGCTTTCCAGGCCCTCCTCCAAGGCTTCGGCGGACTCGACGTCGAGGTTGTCCGTCGGCTCGTCGAGCAGCAGCAGGGTCGCCCCCGACAGCTCCAGCAGCAGAATCTGCAGTCTGGCCTGCTGCCCGCCCGACAGCGACTCGAACTTCTGGTCGGCGGCGTACGCCAGCTCGTAGCGGTCCAGGGCTCGCGCCGCCTGCTCTCGCGGCAGCCCCGACCGGTGGTCGTCGCCGCGATGCAGGATCTCGAGCAACGTGCGGCCAACCAGCTCGGGATGCTCGTGGGTCTGCACGAACCAGCCCGGCCGCACCCTCGCCCCCAAGCGGGCCCTGCCGGTGTGGCTGACCGGGGCGATCGCCACCTCCCCGACCGGCCTGTGCTCGACGTCGGGAGTGCTCCCCCCGGCTGCCAGCAGGCGCAGGAAGTGCGACTTGCCGGAGCCGTTCGACCCGAGCACCGCCACCCTTTCGGAGTACCAGACCTCGAGGTCGAAGGACTGCATCAGGCCGGTCAGCTCGAGCGCCTCGCAGATCACCGCGCGCTTGCCCGTGCGTCCGCCCCTGAGCCGCATCTTCACGTTCTGCTCGCGCGGCTGCCCCTCCGGGGGGCCTGCCTCCTCGAAACGACGCAACCGGGTGACGGCGGCGTGGTAGCGCGACGCCATGTCGGAGTTGTAGGCCGCCTTCTGCTTGTACATGAGCATCAGCGCCCGCAGCTTGGCGTGCTCCTCGTCCCACCGCTTGCGCAGCTCCTCGAGCCGGGCGAACCGGTCTCGCCGTGCCTGGTGGTAGGTCGAGAACCCCCCGGCGTGGGTCCACACGGTGTTCCCTGCGGCGCCGAGCTCCACGGTGACGACCCTGGTGGCGGTGTTGTTCATCAGCTCACGGTCATGGCTCACGTACAACACGGTCTTGGGCGACTCCCGCAGCCGCTCCTCGAGCCACATCTTCGCGGGTACGTCGAGGAAGTTGTCCGGCTCGTCGAGCAGCAGTACCTCGTCGCCCCCGCGCAGCAGCAGCTCCAGGGCGAACCGCTTCTGCTGACCGCCGGAGAGGGTGCGCACCGGTCGGGTACGACCCTTTTCCCAGGGC
>JBOHDU010000341.1:0-8593 GCA_050700615.1 Nocardioidaceae bacterium | reverse complement strand
CAGCAGCTCCGTGCGCGACATGATGGCGAGGCCGGCCATCGCGCCGCCCAGGGACAGCGACCCCGTGTCGCCCATGAAGATCCGCGCCGGTGAGGCGTTCCACCACAAGAAGCCGAAGCAGGCGCCGGTGATGGCCGCCGCCACCACGGCCAAGTCGAGCGGATCGCGGATCTCGTTGTAGCACTGGGGACCTGGCGTGAGCTTGCAGAACTGGTTGTTCTGCCAGATGCCCATCAAGATGTAGGCGCCGAACACCATCATCGAGCTGCCGGCAGCCAGCCCGTCGAGCCCGTCGGTGAGGTTGACCGCGTTGCTCGTGCCGGCGATCATCAGGAAGACCCAGATGACGATGACGACCGCCGGCAGCTGCCATGGGAAGACCCGGATGAACGAGATGGCCTGGGAGGCCGGCCCGTTGCCCCGGGAGTCGTGGAACTGCAGCGAAGCCCACCCGAAGGCCAGCGCGATCACCGTCTGACCGGCCAGCTTCGCCTTGGTACGCAGGCCGAGGCTGCGCTGCTTGGCGACCTTGATGTAGTCGTCGACGAAGCCGACCAGCCCGAGCCCGACGAAGAGCCCGAGCAGGAGCAGGGCCGACGCCGACGGTGTTGTCCCGGTGAACAGCTCGGCCAGGAAGTACGCCACGAGCACCGCGAAGATGATGACCAGGCCGCCCATCGTCGGCGTGCCGCGCTTCGTGTGATGCGAGGTGGGCCCGTCGTCGCGGATCAGCTGGCCGTAGCCCTTCTTCACCAGGATCGAGATCGCCCAGCGGGTCCCGACCAGCGTGCAGATGAGCCCGAGCCCGCCCGCGAGCAGGATCGCCTTCATGCGCCGCCCTCCATCGCATCGCCCCTCGAGTGCCCGCGGCTGCGCGACGCCGGCGAACCCGTGCCACCAGACCTCGGCCTGCCTCCGTCGCCGATCCCGTCGTCATGGATCAGAGCGGCCGCGACTGTCTCGAAACCGGCTGCCCGTGATGCTTTCACAAGGACCACATCACCTGGGGCCAACGCGCCACGGACGAACTCGATTGCCGCCTGTTTGTCCGCGAACCAGACCGACTCGCCGGCCCACGACGGGTCGCGGGCGGCTGCTTCGTGCAGCGCCCGGGCATTCTCGCCGACGGCTACCAGCAGTGAGAGACCCTGCTGGGCGACGAGCCGCCCGAGCGCCTCATGTTCCGGCTCGCTGGCCCCCCCGAGCTCGAGCATCTCGCCGAGCACGGCGACGGTGCGCGTTCCTGACCCCTGCCGCCGGGCCAGGGCCGAGAGTGCGCTGACGGCCGCGCGGACGCTGTCGGGGTTCGCGTTGTAGGCGTCGTTGACCACGGTGACACCACCCGGTGTGGTCACGATCTCCATCCGCCAGTGCGAGCGCACGAGGACATGGTCGAGCGCCGCCGCGATGTCCGACAGCCCGATACCGAGACCGAGTGCCACGCAGGTGGCTGCTGCTGCGTTTCCGGCTTGGTGCTCCCCCACCACTGGCAGGTGAATCCGCCGGGTGCAGTCGCGCCAGGTCAGGTCGAACTCCGGGCAGCCGTTCGGGTCGAGTACGACGTCGCCCAGGGCAACGTCGACTCCCTCACTTCGACCGAACGTGAGCACGTCGGCCCTGGTGCGCGCGCGCATCGCCAGCACTCGCGCGTCATCCGCGTTGAGGACCGCCATCCCGTCGTCTGGAAGGGCCGCGATCAGCTCACCTTTGCCCACGGCGATCTGGTCCTGACTGCCGAACTCGCCGATGTGGGCCACCCCGACATTGAGCACGAGGCCCACCGACGGCCTGACCATCGAAGTCAGATAGGTGATGTGGCCGATGCCGCGTGCGCCCATCTCGACCACGAGATAGCGGGTGGACGGGGTCGCCCGCAGGGCTGTGAGCGGGACCCCGATCTCGTTGTTGAAGGACTCGGCCGGGGCGACGGTGTCCCCGTGCGGCTCCAGGATCTGGGCCAGCAGGTCCTTGGTGCTCGTCTTCCCCTGCGAGCCGGTGATGCCGATGACGGTCAGCCCGGGTAGCAGCCGGAGCACATGCTGGGCGAGCCGACCCAAGGCTGCCACCGGGTCGTCGACGATGACCGCGGGCGCGCCGACCGGGTGCGCAACGAGGGCCGCCGCGGCGCCGGCCTCGACCGCTGCCTTGGCGAAGTCGTGCCCGTCGACCCGTTCGCCGACGATGGCGACGAACAGCCCCTCGGCGACGAGAGACCGCGAGTCTTGGAACGCCGCGCCGGTGACGAGGGTCTCGCCGCTGTCGTCGGCAACCTGGCCGCCGACGACACCGGCGACCTCTTCGAGGGTCATCGTGATCATGACGCTGCTCCGGATGCCGCGAGCTGGTCGAGGATCTCGGCGGCAACGGCACGGTCGTCGAACGCCAGCACCTCGTCCCCGACGTACTGACCGGTCTCGTGCCCCTTGCCTGCGATCACGACGGTGTCACCGGGCCGGGCCGCTGCCAAGGCCGTCCGGATCGCGGTGTAGCGGTCGCCGATCTCGAGCACCGTGGCACCCGCGTCGGCGGGAACACCCGCGATGACCGCTCGGCGGATCGCGGCCGGGTCCTCGCTGCGTGGGTTGTCGTCGGTCACCACCAAGACGTCGGCCAGACGGGCGGCGATTTCACCCATCAACGGGCGCTTGCCGGCGTCGCGGTCACCGCCGGCGCCCAGCACGATGGTCAGCCTTCCCTCGGTCACGGGCCGCAACGCACCGAGGGTGGCGGCCACCGCGTCGGGCTTGTGCGCATAGTCAACGAGCACCGCGAACGGCTGGCCGCGGTCGATGCGCTCCATCCGGCCGGCCACCGCGAGGTACGACGCGATGCCGGCGGCGCCCGCCGACACCTCGCCGCCGATCTCGCCGATCGCGGCCAGCGCGCACAAGGCGTTGGCGACGTTGAAGCGGCCGGCCAGCCGCACAGCGGCGGGCACGGACGTCGCGGCAGGACCGGTCACCACGAACGTCGAGCCGGTCGCCGACATCTCGACGCCGCGGCAAGTCCAGTCGGCGGCCGTCCCGCTCGGCGAGAACGTCGCCGTCGGAACGCGAGGGTCCGCGGCCAGCCGGGCGACCGCGGGGTCGTCGACGTTGAGCAGCGCCCTCCGTGACCGCTCGGGCGTGAAGAGGCTGGCCTTGGCCGCGAAGTACTCCTCGACGGTGTGGTGGAAGTCGAGATGATCCCGGCCGAAGTTCGTGAAGACCGCCAGGTCGTAGCGGACCCCGTCGACGCGGCCGAGCACGAGGGCGTGGCTGGACACCTCCATCACACACGTCTGGACGCCCTCCTCACGCATGACCGCGAACAGCGCGTGCAGGTCAGGAGCCTCGGGAGTCGTCAGGGTGCTCCCCACCGGCCGGCCGCCGATCCAGGTGCCCATCGTTCCCACGATTGCGGTGGATGTACCCGCCGCAGCGAGCCCCGCGTTGACCAGGTAGCTGGTCGTGGTCTTGCCCTGGGTGCCGGTGATGCCGATCAGGGTGAGGTCGGCGGCCGGGTTGCCGTAGACAAGGGCGGCCACGGCGCCGAGAACGGCACGCGGGTCGGCGACGACGACCACCGGTACGCCGACGCCCCCGGCCAGGTCAACTCCGGTCGGGTCGGTGAGCACGGCGGTCGCACCCGACGAGACCGCCTCGCGAGCGAACCTGGCGCCGTGCGTCCGCGCTCCCGGGAGGGCGGCGTACAGGTCGCCGGGGCGGATCGTGCCCGACGACAGAGACAACCCGGTGACGGCGATCTCGTCGGGGCTGACGGCGGGGCTGGCGGCTCCCAGAGCCGAACGTATCGTCGAGATACGCACGGGGATGGTCGAGCGGGGGCGCGCACGCACCTTCTCAGGCGGCTCGTCAACGGGCACGTCCCGAGGGTAACGGTCGGGCTTCACCACCCGATCGGGAGTTGCCGTTCGCGCTTGCCCGTCGGTGGCACGCCGAACTTCTGCAAGGTGGCCGCCATCAGGTCGTGGAAGACCGGGCCTGCCGTGACGCCGCCGCCGGCATTCGGGTCGGTCGGCGCCTGGATCACGACGTAGACGGCGAACCGTGGCTTGTCGGCAGGTGCGAACCCGGCGAACGACACCGTATAGGTGCCGTTGTAGCAGCCGCACGAGGGGCCGACGCGCTGTGCGGTCCCCGTCTTGCCGGCCACGTTGTAGCCGTTGATGTTGGCGAGTGGCGCGGTCCCGTTCGGCCCCACCACGGCCTCCATCATGTGTGCCACCGCCCGGGCCGTGCTGGCCCGGATGACCCGATGCGTCCGCGGCGGTGCGGCCGGGGTGAAGGCGCCATCGTGCGCGACGTACCCCTCGATGAGTGAGGGATGCACGTAGACGCCGCCGTTGGCCACCGCCGAGATCGCGGCAGTCATCTGGAGTGCGTTGACGCTCAGCCCCTGCCCGAACGCGATGTTGTCGTGCTTGATCGGTAGCCAGGTACTCGGCTTCGGCAAGATGCCGGGCGACTCGCCGGCGTATCCGACACCCGTCTGCTGCCCAAGCCCGAACAGCCGCAGGTAGTGGTAGAGGCGGGCGCTGGAGATCTTCTGGGTGGCCCGCACTGTACCGATGTTGGACGAGAGTGCCACGACGCCGGTCGCGGTCAGGTGCAGATACCCGTGGGAGAAGTAGTCGTGGATCGTGTCCGGCCCGACCTGCAGCTGCGGCGGCACCACGATCTTGGTGCGGGGGGTGACGATGTGGTCGTTGATCAACGCGCTGAACGTCAGCACCTTCTCGACGCTGCCCGGCTCGTAGGCGTCCTGCAGCGCGCGCGACCCGAAGTTCGCGGGGTTGCTGTTCTGGATGTTGTTGGGGTTGAACGTGGGGTAGTCGGCCAGGGCCAGCACCTGCCCGGTCTTGACGTCCATGATGACGGCCGCACCGGACTGGCCGCCGGACTGCCGGACAGCCTCGGCCAGCCGGTGCTGGGCCAGGAACTGCAGGTCCTCGTCGATCGTCAGCCGGACTCCGGTGCCCTCCTTGGGCGCCACGACGGTACTGCTGGCGAGCGGGAGCTGCTGCCCGTCGGCGACCTGGAACGTCGCCGACCCGTTGTGGCCCGCGAGTCTGGAGTCGTAGGAGTGCTCGAAGCCGGACAGCCCGTGGTTGTTGGCGCCGACGAACCCGACCAGGTTGGCGCCCACGTCACCGGCGGGGTAGGTGCGCAGCGTGTCCCCGTCGGAGTAGACGCCGGGTAGGTTGTGCCGGTTCAGCTCGCCGACGATGGCGGCCGCCTGCTGCGGCCGCAGGTGCCGGGCCAGCTCGACGTACCTCGTGTTCGGCTGCTCCAACAGGTTGAGCGTCGTCAGGTAGTCGAGGCCGAGTTGGCGGTGGAGGATCGTGGCGATCTGGGTTGCATGCTTGTGCGTGTACGTCGGGTCGGCCACCAGCTTCGCGGCGTTGACCGTGGACGCCAGCTTGGTCCCGTTGCGGTCGTAGATAGGTGCGCGCGGAGCCTCGAGCGTGATGGTCTTGGAGTCCAACTGGGTCGCCATCGCGGCGTAGCCGTTCTCGTCGATGCCTTGCAGCTGGATCAGCCGCCCGGCGAACAAGGACAGTACGAATGCCACCACGCAGAACGCGCTCCACAGCCGGAACGGGCCGGTGGCGAGCTTGAGCCCACGTCGGCGCCGCGGCCCCCGGCGGCCAAGCCGGCGCCCGATCCCACTGCCTGAGCCCGCACCGAACGACGATCCCGGGCGGGACCCGGTGCGACGCATCCGCGACCTGGCCGCGGCCGACGGCTTCTTGGTCCTGGACGACGCGCTGGTCGCGCTCGAAGACGGTTGTGCCGACGTCCGGCGTGCCCCGGCCGGTCGCTTCGCGCCGCGGGCCGGCTGGCCGCCACGCTTACCGGGCGTCCGCTGCGTCACCCATGCTCCTTCACGTCGACCCGGCGTGGCAGGTAACTCGTGTGGCCAGTGTTACTGATGGTGCCTTGTGTTGCCTGTGATCTTTTTACCCTGTGCAGGGGTGCCCGACGTGGACCCCGGGGCGGCGTGGCGTGTCTGTGTTGTGGAGGACCTCGGCGGTGTGGCGGCCTTGTGCACGACGACCCCCGCGCTGGCCGTGGCGTTCTCGCCACCGACCACCGGTGCGACCTTGGTCGGGTCGATCGTGGACGAGTTCGCGTGGCCGATGTTGAACTGGTTGCCCGCCACTCCGGCGACCGGCTTGCCCACGATCTGCGACGTGGCCAGGTTGAGGAACACCGGGCTGTCGTTTTGCACCATGCCCAGCTTCAGCGCCGCCCTGGCCACCCGACCCGGCTGCTGCAACGCGGCCACCTGCATCTGCAGGGTCTGCTGCTGCGCCGCGAGCGCGTCCGCACGCTGCGACAGCGCGGTGACCCGGTAGGCACCTTGCTCGAGGCTGGTGTTGAGCAGGAGCAGCCCCACCAAGCCGCCCGCGAGCAGGCCGAGCACCAGGAGCACGAACGGCATCCGAGGAGCACGGCTGGCGATCCTCGGCACGACGGTCAACCGCGGACGGGGCAACGCATACGCCGGGTGCAACGCCCGCACCCTTGCCTGGTTCATGAACGTGCTCACGCGGCCTCCTTGACTGCTCTCACGCGTTCGGCTGCGCGCACCCGGACGGATGCGGCGCGGGGGTTCTGCCCGACTTCGGCCCCGGTGGCCAGCTCGGCGCCACGGGTCAGCAGCCGGAGCTCGGGCTCGTGTCCGGCGGGCACGACCGGGAGGTCGACGGGCACGGTCGACCTGGATCGCTCGGCCAGCGCGTGCTTGGCCAGCCGATCCTCCAGTGAGTGGTACGACATCACCACGATCCGGCCACCGACCGCGAGGGCGTCGATGGCTGCGGGAAGCGCCCGCTCGAGGACCGCGAGCTCGTCGTTGACCTCGATCCGGAGCGCCTGGAACGTGCGCTTGGCCGGGTTGCCGCCGGTACGCCGCGCCGCTGCCGGGATCGAGTCCCTGATGAGCGCGACCAGGCGCGCACTCGTGTCGAACGGCTGCTGAGATCGGCTGCGGACAACGGACTCGGCGATCCGACGGGCGAACCGTTCCTCGCCGTACCTCGACAGCACCCGGGCCAGACCCGCCGCCGAGTAGGTGTTGAGCACGTCGGCCGCGGTCCGGCCGGAGGTGGCGTCCATCCGCATGTCGAGCGGCGCGTCCTGCGCGTAGGCGAAGCCGCGCTCACGGAGGTCCAGCTGCATGCTCGACACGCCCAGGTCGAACAGCACCCCGTTGACCCGGCGCAGCCCGAGCTCGGCGATCACCCGGGGCAGCTGGTCGTAGACCGCATGCACGAGCGTCGTACGTCCGGCGAAGTCCTGCAGCCGGTCGGCCGCGACCAGCAGGGCCTGCGGGTCACGGTCGAGCCCGACCAGGTGAGCGTTCGGGCAGTGCGCCAGGATGGCCGCCGAGTGACCCCCGAGTCCGACCGTGGCGTCGACGAGGACCGAGCCCTCGGCGTCGAGCGCGGGCGCGACGAGCGCGACCACCCGCTCCAACAGCACCGGTTCGTGGTGGGGCGAGGTCATCTCGGTTCTCAGCCGGCCAGCTTCATCAGCAGCAGCGCGAGCACGGCGACTCCGGTGGACGCCGCCGCCGAGGCTGCTACGACGGCCATGCCGTCCTTCACCTCGTCGCGGACACGACGCGCCGGACGTGCCTCTTCTCGGGCGAGAGCTCCCGTGTTGAACATGTGTCGACCCTTCGCAGGTGGTTCGCGGACTGGCAGGGAGATCGGTTGCGGGTGGCGGGCGGCTGCGGGGTTGTCGGGGCGCTGGCGGGTGGCTGGCGGGTTGTCGGGGCGCTGGTATCGGGGCGGTGGTGGTCGGCTGGCCGGTTCGTTTGTCCAGGTCCCCGCCCGCTTCTTTGCCGGAAGTGCCTTCTGGCGCCGGGGAAGGTGCGTCAGACGGGCGCAAAGAGGCGGTTCGGAGACCTCGACCTACGACTCAGCCCTATTCAGTTCTGGTGGGATACGGCTTTCGGCAGGCTCAGGCGTCGCTCGTGGGGAACACCTCCTCGGACCAGTCGGAGAAGGCAGGCTCCTGCTCGTCGCTGTAGGCGCTCCAGGACGTTGCATCCCAGATCTCGACCCGGTTGAACGCGCCGATGACCACGCAGTCACGACTCAGGCCGGCGTACTCGCGCAACATCGGCGGGATCGTGATGCGCCCCTGCCGGTCGGCCATCTCGGCGGACGCCCCAGCGGCGAGCATTCGGGTGAAGTCGCGGGCCCTGCGGTTGGTGATCGGCTGCTTGGCCAGCTGCTGGCTGGTGAAGGACCGGAACTCCGCGGACGTCCAGACGTAGAGGCAGCGCTCCTGACCTCGTGTCAACACCAGACCCTCCGACAGCTCTTCGCGGAACTTTGCCGGGAGGAACAGCCGACCCTTGTCGTCGAGCCGGGGAGTGTGGGTACCCAAGAACATCGGGTCGCCACCTCCGTTCCTCCAGTGCTCACCACTTTACCCCACAACTCCCCACGGTCAACTCAGCGACGCGTGTCGATCGTGCGAATCAGCCCGATTTCGCCCACTCGCCGCCGACTCGGCGATGCTGCCGGCACTCCCCCGATGCCGTGGTGCCGTGCCCATTGGCGCATGAGCAAGGT
>JBOHDU010000340.1:0-4544 GCA_050700615.1 Nocardioidaceae bacterium | reverse complement strand
GCCCGCCTCTTTGCGTCGCCGATCAGGGTCCGACGAACACCTTCTGCCATACCGAGAAGAACCTGTTGCTCGTGGCCACGTTGGGAGCCGTCACGTTGCTTCCCATCCACACGCCATAGTGGTTGTGCGAGATGACGTTGTGCCTGATGGTGACCGACACGGGAACGGCCGCGGAGAACACCAGCACACCCGTCGTGTTGAAGTCGGCGGCGTCGGGGTCCCCGCCGATGTTGTTCCGGCCGATCCGGTTGTGCACGATCCGGTTGCCGCTGATGTTCGCGCCCGGAGCATGAGCGTGGATCGTGACGCCGGACAGGTTGTTCCCGCGGATGACGTTGTGCGTCACCACGTTGTCGTACGCCGCCATCGACGGACCGGCCGCCGCGATGAGGACGCCGGCGCCTTCGCCGAGCAGGCCGTTGTTGACGATCAGGTTGTGCCGCACGATGTTGTCGTACACGCCGTTGCCGGCGACGTGCGATGGCAGCGTGATTCCGCAGTCGAACTGGTTGGCGTGCACCCAGTTGTGAGCGACGACGTTGCCGTGGTTGGGGCCGGTCTCATCGGTCAGCAAGATGCCGCCGGAGTTGCCGTGCACATTGTTGTGGGTGACCCACGAGTCCGAGACGCCCATCAGGTGCAGACCCTCGCCGCAGTCGCCGGGTACGTTGCCCTGCGGCTGGCACTGGAAGTAGCCCGAGGTCGGACCGCCCAGGTCGTTGCTCCTGACCGTGTTGTGAGTGATGGTGACGTCTGACACGGCGCCCGGAGCGGGGCTCACAACCAGGATGCCCTCGCCGGTGGAGTTCTCGACGGTTAATCCACGGACCACCACGTCGGATGAGACGACGGTGATGCCTGGCGCGGGGACTCCCTGCGAGTCGGTGGCATCGAGGGCGTTGACGATGGCGCCGTCGTTTCCCCTGAGCACCATGGGGAACGGGACGACGACGGCCTCGTCGTACGTTCCGCGACACACCACCACGGTCGCCCCAGGACCGGCGGCCATGATGGCGCTCCCGATCGTGTTGAACTGCGCGCTCTCACACGACCAACCGGCGTGGCCAGAGGCACCATCCGGAGATACGTACAGGGTCATCGGCCCTGAGGCCGAAGCTCCTTGGGCTCCAGCGACCATCCCCGCCACCAGCAGCCCGCTTCCAGCGAGTGCCACCAGCCCGCGCTTCCATCCGTAAGACATTCAGAGACTCCCTTGCGAGGTTTGCGCATGTCGAGCGACGTACGCACTCAGTCGCCAGACGGTCTAGTGAGCGCATGTGGTCCACGGGGACCAACCCCCGTTGTCATGGGTGCCTGGCTTCCTTCGCGAGGTTGTTCCCGATCCACCATGTTGTCAAGGGACAAATCAGGACACACATTCATCGTGGCGGATCGAACCGCGTCGGTCGCCGCACCTCTGGTGGTTCCGACGCAGGAGACCAAACCCGGCTAACGGATCGAGCGGGCCCTGAGCACTGTGATGATCAGCCGTTCGCACGCCCACTCCCGGTCGCCTGCAGCGCCCTTGACGTCGGCATCCGCCACCGCCGCCGCCTGGATCGCCACGGCGAGGCCACGCGGCGACCAGTCCCTCGACTGACGAGCGAGCTGCCTCAGCTTGAAGGGCGGGACACCCGTCTCGCGAGCAAGGTCGGCTTCGCGCAGACCTCGCGGTGCCGACATGAACCGCGCCAGACCGCGCAGCCCGCCCGCTACAGCGCTGGTGATCAGCACCGGGTCGACCCGGGTACTGAATGCCCAGCGCAGCTGCTCGATGGCCTGTCCCGTGCGGCCCTCGATAGCGGCGTCGGCGACCGCGAACCCCTTGACCTCGGCCCGGCCACCGAAGTACCGGCGCACGACCTCGGCCGTGATCGGCTCACCGCCGGCGTCGCAGACGAGCTGGTCAACAGCCCCGGCCAGCGCACGCATGTCCTCCCCGACCGCGTCAACCAAGGCGGACGCAGCGGACTCCGCGACCTTGACACGATGTGCGTCGAACTCCTGCACGACCCACCGCGGGAGCTCGTACTTCCTCAGCGCCTGCGCCTTGATCTCGAGCACCCCCAGCTTGCGCAGCGTGTCGAGCAACCCCTTGCCCTTCATGCCGCCGGTGTGGTGGAGGAGCAGGGCCACCTCGGGCACGGGCTCCCCGACGTAGGACAGCAGGGGCTCGGCGGCCTCTTCGGGCAGCTCCTCCAACGCTCGCACCACGACACAGCGCATCGTGGCGAACAGGGATGGGCTGGTGATCTCGGCGAGCGCACCCAGACCGAGCTGAGCGGCGGGCAGCTCGCACATGTCGGCGTCGGAGTCGGCGGCGGTCACGGCCGCCCGTGCTGCGGCAATCGACCGCTCGGCCACGAACTCGTTGGTGCCGGTGATGAGTGTCGTCGTGCCGAGCGGGTCGCGGGCCTGAGGTCTCGCCATGATCTGCACAGCATGTCACGCGACCCGGACCCTCCCCGAGAGGCGACCAGGCGGCGGGCCACCAAGGATGCTCCGTTGCCACCCCGCCAGGTGGACAGGGTGAGCGTGCAGGGTCACTTGGTCGTCGAGACCAGCAGCTGCCCGCCTCTGTTCAGCACGGCGATGTCACCGTCGAGGTCGGTGCGGTAGACACGCGCACCCAGCTCACGCAGCCAGCCCAGGGTCTGCGGCGCGGGATGCCCATAGTCGTTGCCTGCCCCGACCGAGATGATCGCCAGCGGAGCGTGACTGGCGAGGATGAAGCTCGGGTCCTGGTGCGAGGACCCATGATGAGCGACCTTGAACACGTCGGTGCTGAGCCCCGCACCCGACGCCATGATGTCGTCCTCCTCCTCGGGCTCGGCATCGCCGGTCATGAGCAGGCGCAGACCGTGCGACCGGACGGACATGACGACGCTTGCATTGTTGGGTCCGGCGCCCTCGTCACCCGAGTGCGTGGACGTGCCCCCCGGGCTGACGTCGAGGGGGCCCAGCACCGAGAACCGCACCGCACCCACGGTGCGATGCTCCCCCGGGACCGCGACCTTGACAGGGATGCGGGCAGCCGCGGCCAGGGCGCGAACCCGCTCGGCCTCGGCAGCAGGCTCCGACAGCGGCGACACCTCGATCTCGCCGACCTGCCGGCCGTCGATAACGGCCGGCAGGCCTGTCACATGGTCGGCATGGAAGTGCGTGAGCACGACGAGTGGCACTGTCGTGATGGCGAGCTCGTCAAGACATCTCCCCATCTTGATCGGGTCGGGCCCGGTGTCGACCACGACACCCGCGTGCGGTCCTGCGTTGAGCACCATCCCGTCGCCCTGGCCGACGTCGCACATCACCAGCACCCAGCCGTCAGGGGGCCAGCCGAGCCGTGCCGGAGGATGGACCACGACGAGAAGCAAGAGGCAGGTCACCACCAGGCAGCCCCCACGTCTGCTCAGCAGGCGCGGCAGCACCACCACCAGCACGATGCAGAGGCCGGTGAGGAGGGCAAGGGACGCGGCGCCGACCGGCCACTCGACGGCCGCACCCGCCAGCCGGGCCGAATGCTCTGCAACCCAGATGATCCACCAGGCGGGGAGGGCGGCGACACGAGCGACCAGGTGGCCCATATCGGCGCTGACGAGCGCGATGAGGCCGGCGACCAGACCGGTCACGGTCGCCGGGCCGACCGCGGGGCCCGCCAACAGGTTGGCGATCACAGCCACGAGACTCACCTGGCCGGAGATGGCGGCGATGACCGGTGTGCAGACCACCTGGGCGGACAACGGGATCGCGATCGCCTCAGCGATCGGGCGTGGCATCCACCGAGCAAGAGCATCACGGCACGGCGGCGCCAGCAGCAGAATGCCTGCAGTGGCGAACGTCGACAGGCAGAAGCCGACCGAGCGCGCCATCCACGGGTCGACGAGCATCAGCACGACCACCGCGACGCACAGAGCACGCGTGCCTCGTCTCGCCCCGCCGGCCGCCAGCCCGGCCAGCCCCACGACGCCCATGGCCGCCGCGCGGAGCACGCTCGGCTCAGGTCGGGCCAGGAGCACGAAGCAGCCCACCGCCAAAGCCCCTACCAAGGCCAGCCCGTACCCGCGTACACCGGCCCAACGCGCGCCCAGCAGCGCGAACGCCAACACCAACGTGAGGTTCGAGCCACTGACCGCCAGCAGGTGGGTAAGCCCGGCTGTCTTGAAGTCGCTGCGGACCTGGTCGGGCATCGCCGAGTCGTCTCCGTCGACGAGTGCAGGCACCAGTGCACGCTCAGCGGGTGGCAGTGGCGCAGCGGCCTCGGTGAGCCCGCCCCTGACCCGGGAGACCGCCCGGTCGACCGCTCCGGGAGGTCTGGTGAGCTCAGGCCCACCACGAGCCACGAGGACTGCTGCTAGATCACCACCCTCGGCGGTCTGGAGCCGCCCCGCCGCGACGATGTGCGCGCCGAGCCGAAGGCCGACCCAGGAGGGGTCGCCTATGACCAGGACCGGAGACCTGACTCGGGAGACCGCGCCGCGGCCGGTCACCTCGACAACGGAGACCTGCACGGTCACGTACGCGCCGAATCTGCCCTCGTGCTGCCG
>JBOHDU010000339.1:0-17590 GCA_050700615.1 Nocardioidaceae bacterium | reverse complement strand
GGCCAGTACCTGCGGGACGTAGACCGACCGCCAGCCGAGCTCGTGCAGGGTGATCGAGAGCTCGAAGTCCTCGGTCACCGACGACTGGGGCAGGCCGCCACTCGCTTCCAGCGCGGACCGGCGGTAGACCACATTGGTACCGCAGCAGAACATCGCCCCCATCGAGTCCTTGCCGGTGGCGATCGTCCCGAAGAACAACGCCTGCTGCGCCCAGGCGGCGCCGGCGAGCTGGCCGCCCGTGTCGTGGTTGGCGTAGTACTGAGGCGTCTGCACGTACGCCACCTCGGGGTCGCGGAAGTGTCCCAGGGTTTCCTTCAGGAACTCGGCGCACGGCAGGTGATCACAGTCGAAGACGGCGACGTACGGAGCATCGGTTCGGGCGAGTGCGTGGTTGATGTTGCCCGCCTTCGCGCCATCGTGGTCCGACCGGCAGATGTAGCGCACACCGTGACGACGAGCCAAGTCGGCGTACTGCCGCCGGCCTCCGCTGTCGTCGAGCAGGGCGACCTGCGGGGTCCCGTGCATGGCACAGGCGGCTGCAATGGTCGGCTCGACGATGTCGATCGGCTCGTCGAAGACGGGAACGAACACGTCGACCGCGGGTGCCGGCTCGAGGCGCCCGACGTCGCGGGCCACGGGTTGCCGACGCATGTTCCACCAGAACCCGGCCGCCTGGGCGAGGTTGAACAGCTCGGCGGCCAGCAGCAGCCCGTAGAGGATGGGGTTGCCAACCCTCGACGGCTCGAGCAGCCAGGCGAAGTAGAGCAGCACGAGTGGCACCGCGAGGATCGGCAGCACTCGGGCGGCGAGGCTGCGACGGCGACCTGGCTGCCAGGTCGGGGGGCGTAGCCGCGGGTCGGGCATCGTCATCGGCTGAACACCCAGACCTTCAACTCGGCGCCGTCGGAGAATGACGTCTGCAACTGGCCAACGCGGCGGTAGTGCGCCAACAGGCCGCCGATCTGACCGGAGATGGCCGGGTCCTTCAAGAAGGCGCCCAACACGAACACCCGATGACCTGGCGTGGGAGCGGGCAGGTGCGAGCCGACGGGGTGGGAGGCCATCCCAGGCCGGTAGTAGTGCACCACCTGGTCGATGAACTGAGGGCCGAACACGAGCTCGTCCCCCGGGCGCATCCGGGTGGCGACCTGACTAAGAACCCCTTGGAAGTCGAAGATCCGAGGATTCTGCTTGTTCAACTGCTCGTCGACGAGCCCGACCCCGAAGCTGCCCAGCAGGACGACGAGGCTCAGCACCAGAGCTGCGGTACGCCGTCGGGTGGTGGCGGTCAGCAGCCGCGCGAGCAGGAGCAGCCCGATCGGTACCGCGAATGCGAAGTAGCGCACCTCGAACAGGTTCCGGCGAACGAAGGCAACGAGCACGAACAGGAGAAGCGGGACCACCACCAGTGTCACCAGCATCTTGGTGTCGCGGCTGAAGCTACCCCGGCCGAGGAGGAAGAGCGCGAGCAGGAGCACCAACGGCCACGCGGCGTTGACCTGCTCCATCGTGGAGTCGGCGTGATAGCCCCACACCATCCACACCAGGTTGGCGCCGATGGAGTAGACGTTGAGAGGCCCCGAACCGTTCGAGCCGGTGACGAGTCCGGCCTGCGCCGAGCCCGTGCTTCCGCTCAGGAGGGATCCGGCCGCCGGCTTGTGGATCCACTGCTGGTAGGCGAACTCGACCAGTGGCGCGCAGAGGGCAGCAGCGGCGACGAGCGACCCGAGCCAGCCGACCAGGAGGCCGCGTACCCGCTCCCGGTTTCGAGTCCGGCTGACGATGACGATCAGGTAGACCAGCTGCTGGGTACAGATCAGCACGATCCCCCAGTACGACGTCCACAGCATCGCCACGGTAGCGAGCAGGTAGCCGAACCAGTGCCACCAGCGAGCGTCCGTGCGCAGCGTCCACGACTGCGCCCAGACGGCGAGCAGCGCGAACAGCATCAGCAGCGCGTAGGGTCGCGCCTCCTGCGAGTACCAGACCAGGAACGGCGAGATCGCACCGAGTGCCGCTGCCAGCAGTCCGGTGCGGCGGTTGAACATGTCACGGCCGCACAGGTAGAGCAGCGGGACGGTCAGCACCCCGGCAACGATCGACGGCATCCGGGCCGCGAGCTGCCCGGTCCCGAAGTTGTGCTCGACCCACCACAAGATGACGTAGTGCAGGGGCGGGTGCACGTCGCCCGTCTCCAAAGTGGTGATCATCTGGTGGAACGGCATCCGGGCTTCGAAGATGCTCGTCGCCTCGTCCACCCAGATACCACGCTCGATCAGCAGTCTCACGATGGTGGCAGCGACCGTGGCAGCACCGAGCGCCCACGCCACCGGGTGACGACGAGGGTCGAGGGCCGCCCAGACCGTGCTGCCACCGGCTCGCCGTCCCGAGGCCGAGTCGAGCGAAACGGCCTGTCCCGTAACCCCGGGTTGTCGCAAGGATGGTTCGGCGGAGGGTCCCGCAAGGCGCAGGAGGGAGGTGATGCGGGAGGTATGACGCCGCACCAGCAAGATGCCGGACGCCACCGCCATCGCGCCCGCCGAGACGAGGGTTGCCTGTCCCACCTCGTCTGCGGTGTGTGCACGGACCAGGATCAGCGCCGCCTGAAGGGTTGCGCAGCCGACCAGGACGACCACGACGATGCGACCCCGACCGCGGGCGCACTCGTCAGCTAGGGCCACCCGCGCGATGGCGAACAGGCCTAGCGCGCCGACGTACGGGGCCGCGAAAGAGCTCGCAGCTGCGTACCTCGCGCCGAAGACGGCGGTGACCACAAACGCGGGATCGATGGCGACAACAGCGGCGAGCCCGCCGGCCAGGACAGCCGTCACGACCAGCGCCACCCGCAGTGCCCCGTCGTCACGCCGACGGGCTCGCGGGAGGAGGACCAGCGGCACCATCGCGGTGGCGAACGCGGCAGCACCACCCAAGGTCGACATAACGGCGAAGTGCGCGGCTTGAGTGGGGTTCAAGCGGACCTTGGCCCAGATGAGGTCCTGGTTTTGCACGACGGCCAGCAAGACGAACACGGCCGCCGCCCACGCGCCCGCACCGATGGCCCTGCGCTCATCCGTGCCGACGACAGGGCGCGAGCGACCGCAGACAGCGACCAGCAGCGCGACATAGCCACCGGCGACCGCGCCCACCGCGGCACCCACGGCACCGAATGTGACGCCGAGCGAAATGCCGACGGCCAACCGCACCGCAGGCCCGGTCACGAGGCTCGCCGCCGCGATGGAGCTGCGTCCGGCGCCGATGAGCCGGCCGCGCTCGGAGGCGAGCGGGCCCAACCCGGGCATTGCCGCCGCGAGTACCAGCACCATCGCTGTTGGCAGATGCAGCACCGGCGCCAAGGACGAGGCTGCGCCTGCGATGACGAGGCCGACCGCGGCCCCTCCAGCCCAAAGCCACCTCCGCGCTCCCCTGGCGAGCCGCGGGTCCAGCGCGCTGCTCGCGCTGAGGCTGCTCAGTGGGAGGTAGGCCAGCAGGTACAGCGCCAGGAACACCGCCAGCGCGGAGTACTCCGTCGGTGCCTGTAGCCGCGCCATCACAATGGCGAACCCGAGGTTGAGCACGCCGGCGGTCAACTGGGCTCCGGTCACGAGCAGCTGCTCCGATGACGACTCACGCACCTGGGCGGGGAACCGGTGCGCGACCGTTCGGGCCAAGCCGCGTACGACTGTGTCGGTCATCAGCGGGCTCCCGAGGCGATCAGGAAGCCGTCGCAGCCGGGTGGGCTGTCTCCGGGGGCCGTCACCGTGTCCACCACGACTCGGGCCACAGCGGCAGGTCGATCGACCGGGTCAGGTCGAGGCTCTGCCCGCCCGACGCCAACAGCGCCAACAGGCCCAGTTCCGACTCCGCCGCCTGCGTCAGGCTGCGCACCAGATCGGGCCGCGGATGCCCCTGCCGCTCGGCCCGCTGGAGTGCGACGACGAGCTGGTCGGGGTCGCCGTCCGGAGTAACTATCGGCTGCTCGAGCATCTCGGCAAGCTCGACGACCCGGGGCTCACGGCTGACTGCTACGAGGGGCACACCGGCCGATGCCGCTGCCACGACGGCCGCGGGCGAGCCGGTCACGACGACACGGCTCGTCGCGAACAGGTCACGTGCCCCCGCCAGGTCGACGGGCGGGTCCGTGACCTCCATGTCGAGACCGAAGACGGCACGCAGGAGCCGTGCACCGGCGCCGGATCGTCCCCATGGGCACAGCCGGTGGCGCTCCACCGGCTGTCCCCACGAGTGCATCGCCCGCCCGATCAGCCTGGCGAAATCGCTCGGTGGGGACTCGGGCACGACGACCAGGGCACCGTTGCATACGACGTCCGGCGCAGCCGGAACATCGGCCAACAGACCCCAGGTGATGTCGGCCCCGACGCGGAACGGCTCCCGAACACCGGCGGCGGCGAACGCTTGCGCCGTTGGCTCGTCACGGACGACCAGCACATCCGACAGCCGCGCCAAGGTACGAAGTCCTACTCGGTCGGCCAGCCCCCGAGGGGCCTCGACACCCAAGCCAACCGCTGCTACCGGTCGTCGCTGGATCTGGGATCGCGCCGCCGTCGCGACTGCCCGGCCGACCGAGATGCCGCCGCGGTGTTCCGTGCGAGAGAACCCGGTGAGCTCACCGGTCACGACCGTGATCCGAGCGTGCCACGGTTGCTCGACCGTCGTGGCCGGCACCGGCAGCTTCAGGTTGTGCGGCAACGACACGTCCTCGGGAGGGCACGGTGGGCCGGTGCCGAGTCGGCGCTGCCCTGCGCGTCGGTGACCACCTGCCCCCAGCAGGTCCAGATAGGTCTCGGCGTGGCGGCGGGCGACGTCGGGCCAGCTTCTCCCCGACGTCATCCATTCGGCCTCCTCCGACAGTTGCGTGACGTGCTCAGGTGTGGCGGCCAGGTCGCCCAACCGAGCAGCGAGGGCATCAGCATCCAGTGGGGTGGACAGCTGCGTCGGCGCCCCGCAAACCCGGGCCATCTCGGGCGAGAGCAGGACCGGTGTCTGGTGCGCCAGCGCGAGTGCAAGCGCTCCGCTGCTGGAGAAGGGCCGCGGATAGCAGAACAGCGCCAGATCGGCCGCCGAGAACCAGTGCGGGATGTCTTCCTCGGGCACCCGTCCGGTGAAGCGAGCCACGTGCCCCCACCTGGCGCGCAGCCGTTCGGCGTACGGGTCCCTGCCCGCGAGCCGTGGATGCTCCCCGCCGGCCACGACCAGCAGTAGCCGATCCCCGACACGCTCGGCGGCCGCGAGAGCAACCTCGAGACCCTTGTAGGGAGCCAGGAAGCCGAAGCAGAGCACGACGAATCGTCCGTCAAGCTCCAAAGCGGCGCGGGCTTGGTCGCGATCGACGGTCTTCACCGGCTCGATCACGTGCGGGATCCAGGTCGAGTCGAGGATCTCGGCCAGGCCCGGCTCGTGCACGATCACCCGGTCGGCGGCCCGACTGGCCAGCAGGTTGGTGGCAGCCATCCCAGCGCGTGCCGCGGCCACCGGCACGCGGGTGCGGTGCATGCGAACCCAGGCCGCGTCCACCGAGTGCGGGTCGACCACCTGGTGCATGGTCACGACCACCTTGTGCCTGCGGTGTCCCGAGGCGAGCGCAGGTCCCAGCAGGGATGCCGAAAGGGCCCCGCCGTAGAGGAAGAACTCGTGTTGCAGGTGGATGATCGGGGCGCCGGTCGCGCGGGCCGCCGACATCAGCGACAGCAACGCGGTCTCGCCCCGGGTCGGCACCCGCAACACGTCGACCCGGCCGGTGGCCAGCGGGTCGACGTCCCGCGACATCAAGCGGGGCCGGTCCGGTGTCCCGTCGTCACCGCGACCGGCCGGCGCGACGACCGTCACGGACAGGCCACTGCCGGAAAGGGCGCGGGCCAGGTTCGCGCTGTATGACGCCACGCCGCTCTCCCCGGCGTGCGTCGAGCCGCTCGCCGGGTACGGGGTCACCAGGGCTACATCAGTGGACATGGTGCGCCATCGCTGTCGTGTCGGGCTGGGTGTGACTCGCTCGCGTCCTTGCGCTGGAGGACACCGGCATCGCCCGCGCCCGCAGCCACATCCCGAGCAAGAGCTCCCCCACCTTCGGCGCCTCGCGGGCGACGTGCGTAGCCGTGCGGGAGCCGGCCTGGTCGATCCAGACCGTCGGCACCTCGACCACCTGGTAGCCCATCGCGTGCGCGGCCGCCAGCAAGTCCACGTCGAAGAGCAGGCTCCGCTCGGAAAGTACCGGAAGCAGATCAGCGAGCACCGGGCCGCGGAAGACCTTGGCACCGCACTGGGTATCTCCGAACGGGAGGCCGAACATCCCGCGCGCCGCTCGGGCGAAACACACACTCGCCACCCGGCGGGCCATGGGGCGATGTCCTGGCAGCACGGCGGCCGGATGCCACCGGTTGGCGATCGCGCCGTCTGCACGAGCCGCAACATCGGCAAGCCGAGCCAGCTCGGCGGGCGGCGTGGCACCGTCGGCGTCGACGAAGCCCACGAGGTCGCCGGTGCAGGCACGGAACGCTTCGCGAAGCACCCCGCCCTTGCCGAGCTTGTCGAACTCATGCAGCTCGACCCGCGGATCTTCGCGGCGGTGCGCGGCTACCACATCTGCAGTTCGGTCGACGCATCCGTCCAGCGCGACAACGAATCTGACGTCGCCCGCGACGAAGAACGACCGGTACGTGTCGAGCATCCGATCAATCCGATCTTGCTCGTTGTGGGCCGGCACGACGAGGTCGAGCTGAGTCATGTGATCGTGTTCCTCAGACGGCGGAATCTGCTTCGGGCACAAAGTCGCCACGCTAGCTCGGAGCCACGCAGACGTGTCAAACGCGGTCTCGCCTGGCCACTCTGAAAAGGCAATAAGACGTTGCTGAACACGTTCCGCCCTGCGCGACTCCCGCCGTCGTCCTCCGCGGCTGCGCCGCCCTGGCCGATGGTGAGGGTGGTTACCGCGGGCCGGGGCGGTCGAGGTTCCAGTGGCGGGTGACCGCGGCGAACCGCTGACCGTCGCTACGCGGAAGCAGCACGAAACGACTGATGATCCGCTGGCCACCCTGATGATCGCCGTACAGAAGGTCGACGGAGATGCGCTCCGGCGAGTCGATTCGACGGCGGACGTCCACGAACCCCTGCTCGCTGGGGTCCCGGAAGGCGCCTTGCCAGAACGCCACGTCCCCCGAGGCGACGTAGATGTCGCGCGTCAGCCGGCGAAAGTCCTTGACATCCGGAGGCGCGGCTTGCGCCGTGCCGCGCTCCGGCGCGACCTGCCAGCCGTGCAGCACGGCGATGCCGTTGCCGACGTTGCGGATCGACATGGTGAGGTAGACGGTGTTGTCGGCATACTCTGCCGTCCCGCCCCCTCCGGGAGTGAGGACAAGGTGGTCGTCACCGAATCCGACCTTGAGTGGAGCATCTTCGGCGTGTGAGGGCATCAGTAGCGGTCGGATGCCTGTCAGCAGGGATTCCTCGGCGACCCGCGCAGCTCGGTTCGCGGATCGCACCGAGGCGAACGTCGCAAGCGCCAGGACGAGCGTGCCGCCCGCGGTCGCGAGCGAGGAGATCGTCACCCAGTCGGCCACCCGCACAGCCTACGGGCGCCGGCCGCCCACGCATGGCAACATGCGGCGCTTCCCCACGACCGCGCCCCGACACGCATCCGGACCACCCAGACGGGATGGTTTTGAACGTTCCACTCGCGCCGGGCGATCAGTGCCCAGGGTGGCCCGCAGGGGTCTTGGCTCGGTGCGCGCGGAACACGAGGATCTCCGAGAAACCGCGACCGTCGATCTGAAGCGCGTAGCAGCCCGGAACCGGAACCTGCATCACGGTCGGGTACGTATGGATCCCGACTGTCGGCTGACTGTCGAAACCACCTTGCACGTACAACAGCTCGCGGTAGGAGTCCGCGGCCGGAGGCCCACCGGAATAGCCCAGTGACCCGTTGTACTGGATGAATCGGAGTTGGTGCTTGCCGTTGATCTGAGCACCTCGGACCAGCCACGGGCCGTCGTACCGCGCCCCGACGACCCAGATCACCTTCTGGCCGACGTCGAGGATCCGGGGGGTCGACGAGTGCCGAGGAGCCGGCTTGTCGGCAGACAGTGTTGCGCTGCCTGCCATGTAGACCGGACCGGGTCCGACGGCGGCGAAGCCGTGCGAGAAGCCACCTCCGGACGCGAACGCGCGTGCCGCGCTGACCCGGCACGCGTGCCCGGGTGCCAGCACGGGGAGGTGGAGCGGTCTGCGCAGCTGGGCAAGCATTCGGGTCGGAGTGCAGGCTGATGGGGTGCACCCCGTCGGGTGATGCGAGGTCGTCGTCACTCCTGTCGGACCTCGCCCGCCCGGCTCCGCCGAGTTGTTCCGGCTTGCGACCGCCGGTACCGCGGCGACCACAGCGAGTACGACGCACCCGGCGCCGATCGCGAGCCGCCGCTGACGCACCCGGCGGGCCCGGTGTCGAACAGCATCCGCCCGGTCCAGCCTCGGCTGCGGCATGGGGACCACCCGATGAAGCAGCGCGGCCAGCTCTCGCTCGGAGAACGTACTCATGGGTTGGTTCCCTCTCTCATCAGGTCTGCCAGGCCGGACTCTCGAAGCGCCGCCAACGCCTTCGCTGACTGGCTCTTCACCGTCCCGGTCGAGCAGCCGAGCTCGGCCGCGGTCTCGACAACCGACAGGTCGCAGTAGTAGCGGAGCACCACGACGGCCCGCTGCCGCCGAGGGAGCGCTCCGAGGGCACCGACCAGACTCCGGCGCAGATCCACGTCGACGTACGGGTCGTCGCCATCCGGGTCAGCATCGCGGTAAGGGCCGTGGTCGTTGACCGTCTCGCCGACCGTCGTGACGGGACGCTCACCGCGCCAGCGCCGACGCCACCACGTCACGTACGTCGTGAAAAGCACGCGCCGGACGTAGGCCTCCTCACCGCCAGGAAACCGACCCCACCGCAGGTAGCACTTCGTCAGCGCCGTCTGAACCAGGTCCTCGGCGAGCTGCCAGTCACCCGTCAGAGCCCAGGCGGCCTTCAAAAGCGGACGTGACCTGGCGGCCACGAACTCGTCGAACTCCACCTCGTCGGCCACCGACCCTCCTTGCCCCAGTGTGTACAAGGTGGAACGACTTGGGAACACCTGCGGGTTGCCCCGGGGTTGGCCCGCGCTGCCCGTCGCGTGCTCATGCTGCCGAGGAGGTTGCGGCCGCCGGAAAACCAGTTTGCGGCCGGGGCTGGCGCCTCTACGGTACGTAGATGCCGACGTACGTGATGGTTCGCCGTGGCCGGGCGCAGGCGCAAGGCGCATCGCGCCGTCTCGTCAGTTCGCGAAACGCCTTCTCCGCTGTGGGGCTGGCACCGGCTCGCTGATGGATGGGCGGCGTCTGTCGTCGCCGCGGCGGGTATCGAGCCCGGTGACATCGTGGTCGACGTAGGTGCCGGTGACGGCGCGCTGACCGTGCACCTGCTTGCGGCCGGAGCACAGGTCATCGCGGTCGAGCTGCACCCAGGCCGCCGGGAGGCCCTGCGGCACCGATTCTCCGAGCTGCCCGTGGTGGTGGTGAACGCCGACGCCAGCCGGATGCGGTGGCCGCGCCGACGGTTCAAGGTGGTCGCGAACCCGCCGTACGCCGCGACGGTCGCGCTGGTCAGACAACTGCTGTCCCCCCACGTTCGGTGCGAATCGGCCGACCTGGTTCTGCAACGACGGATGGTGCGGACCCTGATCGAGCGACCTCCGACCCGACTCGCCGGCACGGGTTGCGAGCTGACGTTGGAGCGTGGCCTCAGGGTTCCACGGTGGGCCTTTCAGCCGCCGGTGGCGGTGGACTCCGCCGTGCTCAGGATCCGCCGCAAAGCGCGCTGATCCTGGCTGACGGCAGGGGAGGGCCGCGACCTCCTCGCCGCCGGCTGCCGGGGATCGGTGAGCCAGGGGAACGAGGAGCCGAACCGGATGGTCAGCGTCTCAGCGCCGCCGCGGACGCGAGGCGTCAGCCGAGCGCCGACACGACATCAGCGGACAGCCCGTCGTGGGTCTTCATGTAGTCGCGGCGTTCCTGCTTGAGCCGCTCGACCGCCGACTTGTACTCGTGGCCACGACCAAGCCGCTCGTAGAGCCGGCTCGGCTGAAGCAGCTCGGGGTCGTCGAATCCCGGGACCGAAGCGGCAACCAAGTAGCCGAAGTCCGAGTCCTTCTCCCACTCGACGGTCCTTTCGGCGATCGCCTTGACCACCGCGGAGGTGTGCGGGATCGTCACCTTCTTGGATCCCTCCACGTCGTCGCCGCCGCCCACCCTGCCGGTGTTGAGGACGTAGACCTCGAAGTCGTTGCCCATCGAGTCGATCATCTCGGCCAGCCGGTTGCCCTGCTCGAAGTCGTGGCCCATGAAGAACGGGTTGGTGCCCGGCACCCTGAGGAAGAGCCCGGCCTCGGCCTTGCCACCCGCGGACGTCCCCTTCGTCTCACCCAGCATGTAGTAGGCGACGGCCTGATCGACACTCGCCATCTTGGCGACGGCCGGGATGATCGACTCGTTGCGGTTGAGAATCAGCAAGAAGTCGGCCCTGCCCAGGTTCCTGGGGTCGTGGTGGGGGATCTCCGACAGGGAGAACGTGCCGCGACCGTTTGCGGTGTAGGAGTCGTCGAAGAAGTCGACCTTGCCGTCTGCAGACACCGCGACGTTCTCGAGCCACCCGGACGGCTTGGTCAGGGCTCCGTAGATCGTCGGCTCGTAGTCGCGGTCCAGGCCGATCGTCTTGGCGAAGCAGCCGTTCTCGGTGGCGTAGCAGTCACCGCCCTTGGTGAGGGCGACGATGTCGTCCTGCACCGGTAGCGAGTCGTTTTGACGGGTGAACGTGGTCGTCGTCTTGCCCGTGCCGGACAGACCGACGATGAGGGCGGTCTTGTCGCCGGAGTCGGTGGGGATGACCTTGGCGCCGGCATGCATGGCGAGAGCATCTTGCTGATACACCCACTCCATCCACATCCGCAGACCGCCCATCTTCGACTCGCCGAAATAGTCGATGTTGAAGACGCGGGTGACCCAGTTCTCCAGGTCGATAGTGACCAGGCGATCGTCGGGGAATCCGCTGGCAGGACAGGTCGGGGTATACAGCACGGTGAGCGCAGCTTGCTCGTCCCAGTCGTCGTCCTTGGGGTAGTAGAGCTGTTGCTGCATGGCTGGGATGTTGGCCGCGGCAGTCTCGATGTAGACGCGAGCGGCCCGTCTCAAGGGCGAGTTCTCCGGCCCGATATAGCCCTCGACCAAGATCATGTCCTTGTCGGCGATCCACGCGTCCTGCCGCTTGACGATCTCGGCGTACTGCGAGCGAGGCATCGTCGGCTTGGTGTGCTTGGACGGATCGTCGGTGACGATGAACGTCGAGCCGGCAGAACGTGACGTGACGCGGGCCTGGACGTGCCAGTTCCCGAACTCGGTCAACTGTGAGTTCGGCATCATCGCCACCAGCTCCTTGAGCCGGTCCTGGGTCGGGTTCGCCAGCACGGATTTCGCCGCAGGCAGTTCGATCGCCACTGGTGGAATCTCCTTCGTGTCATCGTCGTGCCCGGCGGCGAGTCCCCCGCCACGGTCGGCTCGACAGTTAGGGACACGGTAGCCAACGCCTCAACGCTTGGCACAAGAACCCCCAGGTCACCGATGGTCCTGGGTTGCCCAGGCTCGGGCTAAGGGACGGTCACCGCGTCGCCGACGTGGAGCCGTCCCGGGGACACCGGTATCAGCCGGATACCGAAGTAGACCTGGTGGTCCCACTGCCGATGCACCGCCAGCGTCCGCGTCGGCTCCTTCCCTCCTCGGCCGGTCTCGGGATTGATCGTGGGCAGCACGCAGCGGTCGCAGTGCTCGCCGAATCGGAAGTCGACGGCACCGATCCTGAGCTCCTTCCAGCCGTCCTCGACAAACGCCTCATCGCACCCGTCGATGACCACATTGGGCCGGAACCTGATCATCGTGAGCGGATCAGGCCGCGGCTCACCACGATCACCGGCCACCTCGAGGAGCCATCGGTTGAGCTGCTCCAGCGAGGCGGTCGTCGTGAGATGCACCGGCCCCGCGTCGGCCAGGGACAGCCGATCGCTGGGATGGCCACCATGCTCGGGTGAGAGCGTCCGTCGCCGCGGGTCATCGAGGTACACGAGTCGAACGGGCTGGCCGAGCACGGTCGACATCCACGTGTCAGCCTCGTCCGTTGCCGCGATGGCGTGGCCGACACGCGACAGATCAACGGCCACTCGCTCCGTGTCCACGGGCTCGGCCACCCGGAGTGTGGCATGCCCCTGTGCCGACAGAGCCAGGCTGTCCCCGTGCCAAGTCGCCGCGATCATCAGCATCCGGTGGTTCTCACGAGCAGTCACCGTCGTACCGGAACCGTCGACCACCATCCAGCGGCGATCGTGTTGGAGGCCCCAAGGCTCGACGACGGCCGTTTCGGCGTCGACTCCACGCAGCGACTTCACCGGGTAGATCCGCAACGAGCTGAGATGCACGCCCGGGAGCCTACCGAGATCGGGGGATCTCCTCGTGATGTCGGAGCACTTCAGCGACCACGAAACCGAGGAACTTCTCCGCGAACTCTGGGTCCAGCCGCGCGTCGACTGCGAGCTCGCGCAGTCGTCTTATCTGCCAGGCCTCTCGCTCGGTATCTGCAGGGGGCATCCCGTGCGACGCCTTCAGGTTGCCAACCTGCTGGGTGCACTTGAACCGTTCGGCGAGCAGATGCACGAGCGCCGCGTCGAGGTTGTCGATGCTGTCACGCAGGCGCATGAGCTCGGCCAGAACATTCTCGTCGGCCGCGGCGTCGTGACCGGTTTCGTCGCCCATGAGTCATCAGGCTAGTGGCAGGGTTGGGGTCAGTGCGGCCGCCAGGCGTCCTCGTCGCTGGTGAGGTGCGCAATGTCTCGCGGCAGCGTCCCGGTTGCCAGCGTCTCGAGACTGACGGCCTCGAACACCTCGCGGAGATTCGCGCGTGCGGCGATCCATACCAGCTGGAGCACCATCGCCGACTCGTTGTACTCAACCGCCTCCGGGCGAAGCCCATAGACGCTCACCAGCGGGCCGTCAACCGCTCTGATCACGTCGGCAACACTGACCTCACCCGCCGAGCGAGCCAACCTCCACCCGCCACTTTGGCCGCGCACGCTGATCACGATGCCAGCCCGCCGTAGGTCGGCGAGGATCGCCTGGAGGAAGCCGTGCGGGATGTCCTGAAGTCGCCCCAGCTCCTCGGCCGAGACGGGGTCCTCGCCGTCCCGGGTGGCAATCTCGATCAACGCGCGCAGGGCGTAGTCGGACTTGGCGGAGACACGCATGACGGAAGTTTCTCAGATTCTGCCCACGTGAGTGCGCCTGCCTGACGTTCGCCCGACTTGCCAGCCGCCCACGCCAGCGCAAAGGGTAGCGTTGATCCATGCATGGGGTGATCACTGAAATCCAGACGCTGCCGCCCCTCGCCGCCTACGCCATCATCGCGGCGCTCGTATTCGGAGAGGCCGCGATCTTCCTCGGGTTCGTGCTCCCCGGCGAGACTGGTGTCGTGCTCGGGGGCTTTCTGGCCAGCCAGCACCAGCTCAACATCGTCACGCTGTGCGTCATCGTCGTGATCTCCGCCATCGTCGGCGACACGGTTGGCTACGAAGTCGGCAGGGTCTTCGGACCCCGGATCGTTGCCACCAAGATCTTCCGGAACCATCAGCGTCGGCTGGAGAGTGCCCGCTCGATGCTGAGCCAGCGCGGTGGGCCCGCGGTGCTGATCGGCCGGTTCACCGCGTTCTTCAGAGCGGTGATGCCGGGGTTGGCCGGGCTGAGTGGGATGCGCTACCGGAAGTTCTTGCTCTGGAACGCGCTGGGCGGGATCACCTGGGGAATCGCGTTCTCTCTGGTGGGCTACTTCGCCGGTGCCTCCTACCAGAAGGTTGCCTCCGAGATCGGCACCGGAAGCGCCATCGCCATCGGCGTGCTGATCGTCGTCCTGCTCGTCGTCTGGGAGATCCGCAAACGGCGCAAGGAGAGCACCGAGGACGAGGAGTGGAGCGCATCCCACCCGGAGGACCCCGCGCCCGAGGACGTCAGCCGCAGCACGTAGCGGACGCCGAGCGGCCGAACCAGAAAGACTCAGCCCGGATCTAGCGCTGGGAGCGGGCCCGCTTCTCAGACGCGGTCCAACGCTGCTTCTTCGAACGACCTGACTTGCCAGTCGTCCCGCGCCGCGCCGGCGCGCTCTCTCGACGGGCCGCCGGCTGGCTGGCCGACGCGCGAGCCGCAGACCGACTCGACGAGGTGCCCCCGGTCAGGTGCGACGCCGGGTCGGTCCGGCTCGGAGCCGGGCGGCGAGGGCCTCGCTCGGACTTGGCTCGTGTACGGGCCGCGACGGTACGACGGCGAGACCCATCTCGACGGCCCTTCACCTCAGATCGCCCGTCGGGGCGCTGCGCAGTCGTACCGACGCCATCGAGGCTGGCAGGAAGGCCCGACTCGGAGAGTGCGGCGGCAGTCATCGGGCGCGGCGCTGTACGGGCGTCGTGGTGTCTGGCCGTCACGCCGGCAGTGCGGTGCAGGCGGGCAACCGTCGTCGCCTGACCGCCCGTGGTCATCGTCACGACATGTCCTGACTGGCCGGCCCGGGCGGTCCGTCCGCTGCGGTGCAGGTAGGACTTGTGCTCGGTCGGCGCATCGTAGTGCACGACGAGCGCGACCCCGTCGACATGGATCCCCCGGGCCGCCACGTCGGTGGCAACGACCACATCGGCCTGACCGGCGCGGAACTTGCCGAGGTTGCGCTCGCGGGCGTTCTGGCTGAGGCTGCCGTGCAGGTCGACGGTGGTCACCCCGAGGCTCACCAGCCGCCTGGCCAGGTTGGTCGCCCCGTGCCGGGTCCGGGTGAAGACGATCGAGCGTGGATTGGCTCGCAGCAGCTCCGCGAGCGATTCAAGCTTGTCGGCCGGTGACGTCACCAGCACGTGGTGCTGCATGTCGGGCTGCTCGGAGTCAGGGTCACAGTCATGGGTGATCGGATCACTGAGGTGCGTGCGCACCAGCCGGTCGACGTCACCGTCGAGAGTGGCGGAGAGCAACAGGCGCTGCCCACCCGGGGGCGTCAACGAGACGATCTTGCTGACCGCTGGGAAGAATCCGAGGTCGCACAGGTGGTCGGCCTCGTCGAGCACGGTGATCTCGACCCGGTCGAGCCGGCAGGCGCCGCGATCGACGAGGTCCTGGAGCCGACCCGGAGTGGCGACCACGATGTCGACTCCGGCACGGAGCCGCTTGACCTGACGGTCGTAGGGGGTGCCGCCGTAGACCGTCGCCAACCGCAGGCAGACCGCGTCGGCGAGCGGCTCGAGGTGAGAGCGAACCTGCCCGGCCAGCTCCCGCGTGGGCACCACGATCAGCGCGCGCGGGGACTTGGGAACGCTGCGGCCCCCGGAGAGTCGGGCCAGGATGGGGAGCCCGAACGCGAGCGTCTTGCCGGAGCCCGTCGCGGCCCGGCCGAGCACGTCACGACCGGAGATCGCGTCAGGTAGCACGGCCGTCTGCACGGGCGTGGGCTCGATGATCCCGCCGTGCTTCAGCGCGGTCACCAGGGCTTGGCCGAGGCCGAGGTCGGAAAAGCCGCAGGATGCGGTGGGCGGGGTCTTGCGGTCGTCGACAGGCACGTCGAGGCGCTCCGAACGGGTGTGGTCGGGGTCGTCCCGACCCGACTCGCGACACGGCACGAGGCGGTGAGCCGGCAGAGACGAACAGCGCCCGAACCATCAGGCCGACGATCCCTCAGGATCGACACCGTTGACGGGCACAAAGAAGGCCCCGACACCAAACTGCGGGTCGAAGCCTTGGCTGACGCCGAGTCTAGCAGTGATAAGCCGGGGTCCCGACCACGACCACGCTGCCTGCGGTGTTGGCTCGTGACCCGACGCCCCACCGCTCGAATCAGGCGCAGTCGGTCGCCGGGTGCGGATCTACACCTGGTCGGGGAGGTGGCGGCGGGACTGGACGAACCGGAAGCGGCTCGCGACGTAGGCGCCATCGGTGTAGGTCGCGTTGGCCGCGGGGTTGGCACCGGTCCCGTGGAAGTCGCTGAAGGCAGCAGACTGGTTGACGAACACCTGACCGGTCAGGTTCTCGCTCAGCGCGACACCGGCATCGAGCGCCGCCGATCGCATCTCAGCAATCACGCCGGCACTCGTCGAGTAGACCGATGCCGTCATGGCGCCATGCTCGATCACGGTCTTCTTGAACGTCGTGATCGACTCTTCGGTCGAGGCTGTCTGGATCAGGTAGGACACCGGGCCGAAGCACTCGTTCTCGTACGTCGCCGAGTCGGACACGTCGAGCACCACGACCGCTGGCGTTCGTACGACGGCGTCTGTGAACGACGGGTGCTTCACCACCCGTGACTCGATCGCGACCCGACCAGACGACCCGCCGTGGCCGCCGACCCCGTCTAGCCGCCCGAGCACCCCGGCGTTGACCACGCCGCCCAGCAGCTCGACGGCGCGCGCGTCGTCGCCGAGCAGCTTGTCGAAGGCACGGGCCAGACCGGAGACCAGGTCGTCCACGGACTTCGAGCCCTCGTCGCTGTCGAAGCCGGCCGCCGGAACGAGGATGTTCTGAGGCGCGGTGCACATCTGCCCGGTGTACAGCGCAAGTGAGAAGGCCAGGTTGAAGCACAGGCCCTTGAAGGAGTCGGTCGAGTCGATCACGACGGTGTTGACGCCGGACTTCTCGGTGAAGACGACCGCCTGCCGCGCGTGGTCCTCGAGCCACTCGCCGAACGCACTCCCGCCGGTGAAGTCGACCAGCTTGACCTCCGGACGGACGGCCAGCGTGGCAGCGAGCCGATCGGCCGGGTCTTCGGCCGCCAACGAGACCAGCTCGGGGTCGAAGCCCGCATCTGCCAGCACCTGCTGGCAGACCTGAACGGTGATCGCCAGCGGGAGCACCGCCCCCGGATGGGGCTTGACGATCACGGCATTGCCCGTCACGAGGGAGGCGAACAGCCCAGGCCACGAGTTCCAGGTCGGGAAGGTGTTGCAGCCGACGACCAGCGCAACGCCGCGCGGCACGACGGTGAACGTCTTCTCCATCCGGATCGGAGCGTCACGACCGGGTTTCTCCCACACAGCCGATGCCGGCACCCGCGTCATCTCGGCGTATGCGTAGCCGATCGATTCGAGTGCCCGGTCAAGGGCGTGGGCGCCGCCGGCCTGGAAAGCCATCACGAACGCCTGCCCCGAGGTGTGCATGACGGCATTGGCCAACTCGAACACCCGGGCGTGCAGCCGGTGGAGCACCTCCAGCCCCACACCGACGCGCGCCTCGATTCCAGCGTCACGCCATGCCGACATGCCACCGGTGGCTGCCGTCATCAGCTCGTCGATGCCCGCCGCTGTCACCCGGGGATAGCGCACGTCGAGGTCGATGCCGAACGGAGACTTCTCCGTCGCCACCGTGCCGTGAGCGCCCGGTGTGGTCAGCGGGAATCGGGAGCCGAGCCAGCCTTCGAACGCAGTCTTGCCCTCCGCGGCAGCACTCTCGCCGTAGATCCGGGGACTGGGAGATTCGGGGAACCCGCTGAAGAAGGTCCGGCTCC
>JBOHDU010000338.1:0-6309 GCA_050700615.1 Nocardioidaceae bacterium | reverse complement strand
CTTCTGCTTCGAGGGTTTCCTGCCCCGAAGACCGGCAGAGCGCGCACGCAGGCTGGGCGAGCTGGTCGGCGAGGCTCGCACGATGGTGTTCTTCGAAGCCCCCCGACGCTGCGCAGCGACGCTTGCGGCCATGGTGGTGGCGTTGGGGGCCGCCCGTCGGGCTGCTGTCTGCCGGGAGCTGACCAAGACTTACGAGGAGGTCCGTCGAGGACCTCTCGACGAGCTCGCCGCGTGGGCCACCGCCGGGCTGAGAGGCGAAGTCACGCTAGTCGTCGCCGGGGCGCCTTCGGTGACTGCCGTGCCGCTGGGCGACGAAACGCTCAAAGCCATGGTCGACGAGGCAGTTGCATCGGGGCTGTCCCGCAAGGACGCGGTCATCGCCGTCTCGGTGCGAACCGGCAGCTCGCGGCGGGTTGTCTACGACGCCGCGCACCGTTGACAGGGATCACAACCGGTCCGCCCGGTCTACCAACGCACCCTAGGATTGCGGGATGGCCAAAGTGCTCTCCGCCGTCGCGTGGCCGTACGCGAACGGCCCTCGTCACATCGGGCACGTGGCGGGGTTCGGTGTTCCCTCGGACGTCTTCAGCCGCTACATGAGAATGGCCGGTCACGACGTGCTCATGGTGAGCGGCACCGACGAGCACGGCACCCCCATCCTGGTGGCTGCCGACGAGTCCGGCGTCTCGCCTCGAGAGCTGGCCGACAAGAACAACCGGCTGATCGTCGAGGACCTGGTGGCGCTGGGCCTGTCCTACGACCTCTTCACGCGTACGACCACGCGCAACCACTACGCCGTCGTGCAGGAGATGTTCACGACCGTGCACCGCAACGGCTACATGGTCGAGCAGACCACCGAGGGTGCGATCTCACCGTCGACCGGTCGGACTCTCCCGGACCGCTACATCGAGGGCACCTGCCCGATCTGCGGGTACGCCGGCGCGCGCGGGGACCAGTGCGACAACTGTGGCAACCAGCTCGACGCAACCGACCTCATCAACCCGCGCAGCAAGATCAATGGTGAGGTGCCGGTTTTCGTCGAGACCCAGCACTTCTTCCTTGACCTGCCGGCGCTTGCCGACGCCTTGGGGGAGTGGCTCGAGGGGCGTGCGGCGACCGGAGAGTGGCGGCCGAACGTCATCCGGTTCAGCCAGCACATCCTCGAGGGCATCCGTCCGCGGGCGATGACTCGCGACATCGACTGGGGCATCCCGATCCCGCTCGACGGCTGGCGCGACCAACCGACCAAGCGGCTCTACGTCTGGTTCGACGCGGTGATCGGCTACCTCTCCGCATCTGTCGAGTGGGCGCGGCGTACTGGCGATCCCGACCGGTGGCGCGAGTGGTGGAACAACCCCGAGGCGTTGTCCTACTACTTCATGGGCAAGGACAACATCGTCTTCCACGCCCAGATTTGGCCGGCGGAGCTGCTCGCCTACGACGGTCGAGGCAGCAGGGGGGGTGAGCCCGGCAAGTACGGTGACCTCCAGCTGCCGACCGCGGTCGTCAGCTCGGAGTACCTCACGATGGAGAGCCGCAAGTTCTCCACCAGCCGCAACGTCGTCATCTACGTTCGCGACATGCTGGAGCGATACCAGCCCGACGCGCTGCGCTACTTCATCTGCGCTGCCGGCCCGGAGACGTCCGACAGCGACTTCACCTGGGCGGAGTTCGTCCGCCGTACCAATGGCGAGCTCGTCGCCGGGTGGGGAAACCTGGTCAACCGGACCGCCACCATGCTGCACCGGAGCTTTGGCGAGATTCCCACGCCGGGAGGGCTGGCTGACGCCGACTCCCGACTGCTCGACGGGGTGGAAGCCGCGTTCGCCGAAGTCGGTGGCATGCTCGCCAGGCACCGGTTCCGCCAGGCCGTTGCCGAGGCGATGCGCGTGGTGGGCGACGTCAACAAGTACCTGACGGACCAGGAGCCGTACAAACTAAAGGATCCTGGCGAACGTGATCGGCTTGCCACCATCTTGTTCGTCGCAGCGCAGGCGGTCACCGACTGCAACACGCTGCTGGCACCTTTCCTGCCACACAGCGCCAACGCGGTGCATCGGCTCCTCGGAGGCGTCGGGGAGTTCGTGCCGATGCCGCGCATCGTCGAGGTCGATGACCTCGACGGAGGACCGGGATACCCGATCATCACCGGCGACTACTCCTCGACGGCGCGCTGGGGGCGGCACAACGTGAAATCCGGCACCCGTGTCGACAAGCCCGCGCCCGTCTTCACCAAGCTCAACCCTTCGATCGTCGACGAGGAGCTGGCGAGGCTCGGGCTGCCGGTCGGCGATTGACAGGACGCCCCGGCGGTGACCGCCGAGCGATGGCACCATGGTTCCGCGGCGACCTGGCCTCGATAATGCGCGCAGCCGCCGACCGGCCGCTCCTATGATTGCCGCCATGTCCGACTCACCCGCGAAGACGTTCTATGTCACGACACCCATCTACTACGTGACCGCGGCGCCGTCGATCGGGAGCGCATACACGACCGTTGCTGGCGATGTGCTTGCCCGGTGGCACCGGCAGCGCCAAGAGCCCGTCTGGTATCTCACCGGCACCGACGAGCACGGGCAGAAGGTGCTGCGGGCAGCGGCGGCCGGAGGCAAGTCTCCGCAGGAGTGGGCCGACGAGCTCGTCGAGACGGCGTGGGAGCCGGTGCTGACCACTATCGACGTCGCCAACGACCAGTTCATCCGGACGACCGACCCCGCGCACATGCAGCGGGTGCAGGAGTTCTGGGGCCGCCTGAACGACGTCGGCGAGGTGTATCCCGGCCGATACGAGGGTCCCTACTGCGTGGGCTGCGAGGAGTTCAAGTTCCCCGGTGACATCGAGATCGACGCCGACGGTGTCCAGGTCTGCTCGATCCATCACGCGCCGCTGGAGGTGGTGAGCGAGACGAACTACTTCTTCACCCTGTCGAAGTACACCGAGCGGTTGCTCGACCTCTACGAGCGTCGTCCCGAATTCGTGCAACCGGAGTCGGCCCGTAACGAGGTCGTCGCTTTCGTGAAGCGTGGCCTTCAGGACCTGTCGATCAGCCGATCGTCGTTCGACTGGGGAGTGCCGGTCCCGTGGGACCACTCGCAGGTCTTCTACGTGTGGATCGACGCACTGCTCAACTACGTCACGGCGGCCGGCTACGGCGACGACACCGGAGTGTTCGAGTCCCGCTGGCCGGTCGACGTCCATCTCGTGGGCAGGGACATCCTTCGCTTCCATGCGGTCATCTGGCCGGCCATGCTCATGGCGGCTGGACTGGAGCTGCCGCACACGGTCTTCGCGCACGGCTGGCTGCTCGTCGGCGGGCAGAAGATGAGCAAGTCCAAGGCCACCGCGATAGCACCCCAGCTGGTCACCGACCACTTCGGGTCGGATGCCTACCGCTACTACTTCACGAAGACGATCGCCTTCGGCTCCGACGGGAGCTTCTCCTGGGAGCACATGAGCGCGGTCTACACGAGCGAGCTCGCCAACGGGCTGGGCAACCTCGTCTCGCGCGTCACCGCGATGTTGGTCACGTACTTCAACGGCGTGCTACCGGCTCCATCGGCCGATGACGTCGCCGAGCAAAAACTGGCGGAGGCGCTGGCAACCACATCTCGGGTGGCCGACGCCGCCATCGACAGGTTCGCGATCCACGAGGCGATCGGCGCGGTGACAGCGTTCGTCGAGACGGTCAACGGTTACCTGAGCAGTCAGCAGCCGTGGCAGGTCGCGAAGGACGATTCCCGGGCTGCCCAAGGCCGACTGGCATCGACCCTGTACGCCGCGGCAGAGTCGCTGCGGGCCATCGCGGTGCTGCACAACGCCGTGCTGCCGAAGGCGTGTGCTCAGATCTGGGCCGCGTTGGGAGCCCAGTCATGGGGCACGTTGGACGAGCAACCCCTACGCCACGTGGGCCGATGGGGCCAGCTGCCGCCCGGACTCAGGATCACGAAGGCCGCGTCGCTGTTCCCGCGACTGGACGAGGACTCCGCATGAACAAGCCGACCCGGTCTCGATCCGACGGCGATGTCAAGCGTGACTTGAGCCGCCCTCCGCTCCCCCAACCGTTGCCCGAACCGGTCGTCGACAACCATTGTCACCTCGACATCTCAGACGGCGACTCTTGGCTCGACCCCGCCACCGCGCTCGACCTGGCCACGAGCGTCGGAGTGTCGCGGATCGTGCAGGTCGGCTGTGACCTGCCCGGTGCACAGTGGGCGGTCGAGACCGCGGCGGAGTTCGAAGCGATCGTCGCAGCCGTCGCCATTCATCCCAACGAGGCGCCGATCCTCGCGTCAGCCGGGCGGCTCGACGAGGCTCTCGCGGAGATCGAGCGCCTTGCGTCGTCCAGCACGAAGGTCCGAGCCATCGGGGAGACCGGACTCGACTACTTCCGAACGGCCGAAGGAGGGCGGGCCGCACAGGTGCGTTCTTTCGAGGCGCACATTGACCTGGCGAAGCGGCTCGACAAGACGTTGGTCATTCACGACCGCGACGCCCACGGCGACGTGCTGGCAATGCTGGATGCCAACGGAGCCCCTGAGCGCACGGTGCTGCACTGCTTCTCCGGAGACCCCGAAGTCGCCCAGGGCTGCCTCGATCGGGGCGGCTACCTGTCGTTCGCCGGAACCGTGACCTTCAAGAACGCGCAGTACTTGCGTGATGCGTTGAAGATCACACCGCTCGATCGCATCCTCGTCGAGACTGACGCGCCGTTCCTCACGCCGACGCCGTTCCGGGGCCGGCCGAACGCGTCGTACCTGGTCCCCACGACCGTGCGGGCGATGGCAGAGGTGCGTCGTGTGGAGCTCGCAACGCTGTGCCGAGCCATCACCACCAACACCGACAAGGCTTTCGGCGGCACCTGGGGCTGAAGGTTGGCGGTCATGGAGCCGATCGGCTGGTGGCGACTGGTGGCCCGGACTGACCGCAACCTTTGTGGTTCGAGTGACTCTAGTCACGAGATGTGGTGCGAAACCTTAGATTTCGCTGGACTTTTTTGCGTCCGGTCGAGGCCGCGTGGCATGGTCGTGAACTTGTTGGCCGGAAGCCGGAGCCTCACGTAACCCCCCTTCAGCGCGAGGTTTTCTCCTGCGGACCGGGACGATCGACCCCTGGAGCACCGTGACGAAGAAGATCGCAATCGCGATTCTGTCGACCACCCTGCTTGTAGCTGTCGCCGCTGGAGCGGTGGCATACAACAAAATCAACAAGAGCGTGACGCTGTCGATCGACGGCAAGGCCCAGTCCATCACCACCCGCGATGGGACTGTCGGCGAACTCCTGAAGGATCAGGGCATTACCATCGGACCGCACGACGAGGTCGCGCCCTCTCTCAACTCCACACTGAGCGACGGCACCCGCGTCGCCGTTGTGTTCGCGCGCAAGCTGACGCTGGTCGTCGACGGCCATCGGACCAGCTACTGGACGACCGCCACAAGCGTGAACAACGCGCTGAGCCAGGTGGGCGAGCACTTCTCCGCCGCTGCCGACCTGTCGGTCAGCCGGTCCACTTTCATCGGCCGCAAGGGCCTCGACGTCGTCGTCAATACGCCCAAGCAGGTGACCTTGCAGATCGGCCCGCAACGCGTCAAGAAGGTCACCACGACCGGCCTCACCGTCGGTGAGGCGCTTGTCGACCTCGGCATCCACATGCGCAAGGCCGACCGCGTGTCACCTCGGCTCAGCGCGAAGATCCACGACGGAAGCAGCATCGTCGTCACCCGGGTCGCGAGGCGCATCAAGCACGTCACCGAAGCCGTGCCCTATCGCACCATCGTGCGTGCCGACGCCAGCATGTACGCCGGCAACGTCCGAGTGTCGCGAGCGGGACACGATGGCTGGCAACGGGTCACCTACCGGGTGGTGCGCGTCAACAACCAACCAACGAGGCAGCGGGTTCTGCACCGTGAGCTGCTCGCCGCACCGGTCGCTCAGATCGAGCACAAGGGCACCAAGCCTGTCCCGGCTCCGACGAACTATGCGTCGGGCAGCACGATCTGGGACGCCATCGCCGCCTGCGAATCCGGTGGCAACTGGGCCATCGACACGGGGAATGGCTACTACGGCGGGCTGCAGTTCGACTCCAGCACCTGGCTCGCCTACGGCGGTGGCGCTTATGCCCCGACCGCGAACCTCGCCTCGCGTGATCAGCAGATCGCCATCGCCGAGAGGGTTCAGGCGGCACAGGGCTGGGGCGCCTGGCCGGTGTGCTCGGTTCAAGCCGGCGTCTGACCACCGACACAGGTCCCGTCACCGGTCGCAGATTGGGCCTGCGCCGTGATAGGCAAGGTGCCGTGAGCGGCACCGGTGCAGAGC
>JBOHDU010000337.1:0-5059 GCA_050700615.1 Nocardioidaceae bacterium | reverse complement strand
GTGCCGAGCTCGGCGTTGAGGGCCGCTGCCGGAAGCCTGGTGTCGCGAAGAGCCGCCTCGCGCTGCGCGACGTCGCCGAGGGCCGGCCGTTGAGTGTCGCGGCTGACCTGCACGGGACCCTGGGTGTAGAGCGAGTCGCTCGGCTGTTGCCTCGCGTGGGTGCTCGCGCCAGGCTGCGCATGCCAAGTCCGGGTCGTCGCCGCGGAGGTCTGGTCGCCGGACGAGATCGCCTGTCCGGCCGACACCGCACCGACGGCTGCCGCCAGCAGCGCAGCCGCGCCGACCATCGACGACAGCGAGGTCGTGCGGCGCCGTTTGACGGCGACCGCCTTGCGCAGGCCACTGCGACTGCCCGCGGCTCCCCGGTGTCGAGGACATGTCTGTCTGTCCCTCCTTGGCTCACCTGCCCGTGCGTCGCCATCTGCAGCGTTGCGCTGGTCTGCGGGAGTACGGCCTCGGACGTCGCTCGCGTGCAGTCCTGGACCGGGCATGGCCGGCCCACTGCACGATCGGGGTGGCACAGACATCCGGCTACGCGGACGGGGCTGAGGTGCTGGGGATGCGACTTTGGGCCGATGCTTGTCAACTCGATGCATCGGCACGCTGAGTGATCCTTCCGAGCCGGGGTGGGCGAACTCCGAGTCAGGACACTAGCGAAGTTAGGTGGGGATGAGAAGTGGAGTCGCCCCGCTGTGCACGCCGGAGCTGGTCAGGGGCAGGTCTCGTGAGCGGCCACAGGCGGTTACCCCAGCCCGTTTCGCAGCACGCGGATCTGTTCCTGCATGCCTGGCTCACCTTCCGGGACGTTGGCGCTAATCTCGCCGAGGGCGGTCTGATCGGCGAGAGTCGTGCAGATCAGGTGGACGATGCGGGTGTTGACCGGGAGCGACAGATGCCCCACCCCCCGCACCAGGACGTTCTCGGCCCGCAGATCGGGGTGGCTCAGCCGCGCGTTGCGGGGCGGCACGATCATCTGGTCGACGTCGCTGTGGATCGCGACGATGCGGGTGTCGCACTGCCGCGCCGGCCCGGCCAGCTCCTTGATCACCGGGCTGTCTGGGCGCAGCTGCTGCACGAGTGGCCACGGTACGAACCGAGCCGCATTGGTGCCGTGGTGCGGCGTGCCGAGCGTGACAAGCGTCCGGACCCGCCGCGCGCCGCCGAGACACTGGACGTAGTAACGACCGATCAGCCCGCCCAGACTGTGTCCGACCACCTGCACCCGGTCGCATCCGGTCTCCTCACACAGATTCTCGACGAACTCACCGAGGCGCTCCGCGGCCGCGCGCAAGTCAGTCGTCTGCGGCCCGTAGGAGAACGACCTGATCCGGCTGAACCCTCGCTTGCGGAGGGCGCGTCGAAGCATCGCGAAGACGGTGCGGTTGTCGACGATCCCGTGGATCAGCACGATCGGTGTGGTCGCCGCCTCGACATCGGTGCCGAGCAGGCTGCGCTGCGCCAGCGGCAGCCCGTCGGTTCGGAACCGCTGCGGGTTCAGCTCGTCACCCCGGTCACGCAGCAGCCCGAGGGGATACGTCGCCGCATGCGCGCTGACCCAGCCGATCTCGACGGCTACGGCCGACAACGCCCGCAGCGCCGGACCCACCGAAACCAGCATCGTGGTGCACCCGCCTCCGTCAGTACCGAGCTGTCCCGACATGTCCGGACAGCCAACACCGGGATCGTAGCCGGAAGTACCCTGAAGGGGCATGAGTGATGCCGGTTCGTTAGGGTGTCACGGCCGACGCGGGGGGCACCGCAACGGCTGTCGGGTCAGGTGGCATGGTCCGCGTAAAGACAGGTGGTGAGCAGAGATGGCGCCGATTCGAGTCGTGGTCGCCAAGCCCGGCCTCGACGGGCATGACCGGGGTGCCAAGGTCATCGCCCGGGCGCTGCGCGATGCGGGGATGGAGGTGATCTACACAGGGTTGCACCAGACGCCGGAGCAGATCGTCGATACCGCGATCCAGGAGGACGCCGACGTCGTCGGGCTCTCGGTGCTTTCGGGCGCCCACATGACGCTGTTCAAGAAGGTGCTCGAGCTGCTCGCCGAGCGTGATGCCCGTGACATCGTCGTGTTCGGTGGGGGCATCATCCCCGAGAGCGACATCCCGCAGCTCGAGGAGCTCGGAGTCGCCAAGATCTTCACGCCGGGCGCCCGAACCGACGACGTCGTCTCGTGGGTGACCCAGGCGATGGCTCCGGCGTGATCGCCTCGGTCGCCGAGATCATGACTCGTGCGCCAGGGCGAACGTCGCGATCAGGTCGGCCACCTCATCAGGATGCGACAGCTGCACCCAGTGGCCGGCGTCGAGCTCGACCCGGGCGAGATCGAGTGCATAGCCGTCCAGGCCCTCGTAGATGGCAGGCGTCAGGTACTTGTCTCGCGTGGGCACGATGAGCTGAACCGGCACCGTCGTGCGGCGCCCGCCCGCGACCGGCTGGCGGCCGCGCCTGTTGGCGCGGTAGAGGTTGGCCCCGTACGCCGCATCCTCCGGCAGCGTCTCGGCGAAGTGGCCGCGCACAGCGCCCCGACGACGTCGAGGCGTGACGCGGTTGAGGTGGCGAAGCAGCAGCTCGGGGAGCACCGGAACCTGGAAGGCGAGCACGTACCACGAGCGGAGGGCCTGCTCGAGCGCGGCCCGCTTGTCGTGCCGGGTGCCCCGGATCGCGCCCCGCGCCCACCGGCCGAAGTGGTCCAGGCACGGCCCGCTGATCGTGGTGTACGACGCAATCCGACCCGTCAGGCGCGAGTCGGACCCCTCCCTGACGACCGCCTCCCAGGCCTGGATCGACCCCCAGTCGGGCCCGACGAGGTGGACCGGCCGTCCGGGCGAGAACGCGTTCATGACCGCCACCAGGTCGGTCACCAGACGCCGGGCGACGTAGGAGTCCCGCGTGCCCGGCCGGTCGGACGCGCCCGCTCCGCGCACGTCATACGTGACGCAGTGGAACCTCGGCAGCAACCGATCCACGACCGGGTCCCAGACGACGTGCGTGTCAGGAAACCCGTGCACGAGCAGCACCGTCGGCCCGTTGTCGGGCCCCTCCCATACGGCCAGCGTGACTCCCTCCGACCGGACGGCGAGCTCGCGGATGCTGGCTGCCGGATGTTCGGGCATGTGGAACCTCGCTTCGACCGCCCCGCGTATGCCGACTCCCGTCTGGGTCGTTAGGGTGCAAAGGGAATCCTCCCACCGCCGAGCATGCACTGCGAAGGACGGCAGACATCGTGGATCTGATGGAGTACCAGGCGAAGGAGCTGTTCGCCAAGCATGGCGTGCCCGTGTCGATGGGCACCGTGGTCGACGCGGCCGAGGATGCCCGCGCTGCCACCGAGAAGCTGGGCGGTCATTCCGTCGTCAAGGCGCAGGTGCAGGCCGGTGGTCGGGGCAAGGCGGGTGGGGTCAAGCTCGCCGGCACCCCCGACGACGCGGTGGCGAAAGCGGGCCAGATCCTGGGCATGCAGATCAAGGGACTCACCGTGCACCGGGTGCTCGTCGCGCCCACGGCTGACATCGCCGACGAGTACTACTTCTCCTATCTGGTCGACCGGGCCGAGCGCCGCTTCCTCTGCATCGCGAGCACGGCTGGCGGTGTCGAGATCGAGGTCACCGCTCACGCGAACCCCGACGCCATCACGCAGGTGCCGATCGACCCTCTGGTCGGTGTCGATGACGCCAAGGCGCGCGACATCGTCGAGGCCACCGGGTTCCCCGCCGAGGTGCGTGACGAGGCAGTCACGGTGGTGCAGAAGCTGTGGGACGTGTTCGTCGGCGAGGACGCGTCCCTGGTCGAGGTCAACCCGCTGGTGCGCCTCGGCGACGGGCACCTCGACGCGCTCGACGGCAAGATGACGCTCGACGCCAACGCGGCGTTTCGTCATCCTGACCACGCTGAGTTCGAGGACACGACCTCAGCCGATCCGCTGGAAGCCAGGGCGAAGGCGAAGGGCCTGAACTACGTCAAGCTCGACGGTGCGGTCGGCATCATCGGCAACGGCGCCGGCCTGGTCATGTCGACCCTCGACGTGGTGGCGTATGCCGGCGAGGCCCACGCCGGTGTCAAACCCGCCAACTTCCTCGACATCGGGGGCGGTGCGTCGGCCGAGGTGATGGCCAACGGGCTGGACATCGTGTTGGGCGACCCGCAGGTCAGGAGCGTGTTCGTCAACGTCTTCGGCGGCATCACCGCGTGTGACGCGGTGGCCAACGGCATCGTGCACGCGCTCCACATCCTCGGCGACGAGGCCAACAAGCCGCTCGTCGTACGCCTGGACGGCAACAACGTCGACGAGGGGCGCCGGATCCTGACCGAGGCCAACCATCCTCTGGTGACCCTTGTCGACATCATGGACGGCGCTGCTGATCGCGCCGCCGAGCTCGCCGCGACGGCTGTGTGAGGAGAACGTCTCGATGTCCATCTTCCTGAGTGACCGCAGCCGGGTGATCGTGCAGGGCATGACCGGCTCCGAGGGGTCCAAGCACACGCAGCGGATGCTCAACGCCGGCACCAACATCGTCGGTGGCACCAACCCGCGCAAGGCGGGGCAGACCGTGGAGTTCGATGGTGCCACCGTCCCCGTCTTCGGGACCGTCGAGGAGGCGATCGACCAACAGGCGGCCGACGTCTCGGTCGTGTTCGTGCCCCCGGCCTTCACCAAAGCCGCCGTCGTCGAGGCAGTCGATGCCGGTATGCCTCTGGTCGTCGTGATCACGGAGGGCGTGCCGGTGCACGACACTGCCGAGTTCTTCGCTCACGCTCAGTCTCGGGGCACCACCCGCATCATCGGCCCGAACTGCCCGGGCCTGATCAGCCCCGGGAGGTCAAACGCGGGCATCATTCCGGCCGACATCACCAAGGCCGGTCGAGTCGGCCTGGTCTCGAAGTCCGGCACACTCACCTACCAGATGATGTACGAGCTTCGCGACTTCGGCTTCTCCACGTGCGTCGGCATCGGTGGAGACCCGATCGTCGGCACGACCCACATCGACTGCCTGCAGGCGTTCCAGGACGATCCCGAGACCGACGCGATCGTGATGATCGGCGAGATCGGCGG
>JBOHDU010000336.1:0-2671 GCA_050700615.1 Nocardioidaceae bacterium | reverse complement strand
TCCCCTGGCAGGACTTGTAAATCGGATGTGGCCGCCGCCGTGCCGATCATCGCGTCGGGAGACGTTGAGGATCGTACGTCTCGGCACCTTGACAAGCGGTCCCACCAAGGCTCATGATACATGGTGTCTCAAAACGAGACACCGTATATCACTAGGCGGAGACATGACTGTGCGCGTGACATCACCAGGGGAGGGCGAGGCCTTCGCGAGCGGTCCTGTCAGGTTCCGGATCCTGGAGGACGGCATCGCGGTCGACGGAAGGTCCGGCGTGGCCGAGTGCATCATCGCCCCCGGCTGGCCGGGCCCTCCCCAGCACGTCCACCGCGAGCACGACGAGACGTTCTTCGTGGTGTCGGGTGTGGTGGGGTTCCGCTGTGGATTCGACGAGCTGTTCGCCGAGGCGGGCAGCCTGGTCACCGCGCCGATCGGCGACCCGCACACGTTCTTCAACGCGGACGCGGATGCGCCGGCCACGCTGCTGTGCACCGTGACCCCTGAGCGCTACCTCGGTTACTTCCGCGACCTCGCCGACCTCCGCCCCGGCCCGGACGGCGTGCTCGTGCCCGCCGACGTGCTCGAGGTCATGGCCCGCTACGCCACCGAGCCCTACCGTCCCTGATCCTGCCCGCCAGCCCATCGCCTCGGACCCGGAGCATCACCCGGGACAAACCCACCAGGAGGACCACCATGACACTCACGACGACGCCCGACGCAGCGCGCGCAACCCTGCCGAGCCTGTCGGGACTCCACCACCTCGGATTGACAGTCCGCGACATCGACGAGAGCGAGCGCTGGTATGCAGACGTGCTCGGCATGGTCCGTGTGTTCGTCGAGGCGCACCCCACCGGTGGGGGGCACACCGTGGTGGTCAACCGTCCCGACACCTTCCTGTTCCTCGGCCTGGACTTTCACCCGCAGGCAGACCTGGAGCGCTTCGACGAACGCCGCACCGGACTCGACCACGTCGCGTTGACGGTCGACAGTCGGTCGGACCTCGACGCGTGGGCCCATCGGCTCGACGCGCTCGGTGTCGAGCACGGACCCATCCACGTCAAGGACCAGCCAGTCCACGCGGGCATGGTGGTGCACGACCCTGATGGCATCCCAGTCGAGCTGTTCTGGTCAGCGGGCTGAGATCATGACACAGATGGATCTGCCACGCCGGATCGGGGACCGACCGCGAGCCACCGCCGCCCTTCCGCACTCACAGCTCGACCAGCAGCCCGCCAGCACCCGTGACCTCGACTCCGTGCTGGCCGAAGCGGCGCAATGGCCGCACGTGACGATCCAGCCCTCACGGATCGCCGTCGAGGGGTCACGGGCCCTGGTGTTGAGCGATGACGCCGACACTGGTCCCACCGAGGCGTTCATGATCGGTCGAGAGTTCTGCCACGGGCATGCAGGCGGCGACTCGAGCATGCACGCCGCGCTCCCACCTCAACTGGCCAGGGCCGCACAGCAGGCGGGCTGGGGCGAGCCCCACTACCTGGTGCACACCCACCAGGCACCACCGAGCATCACCATGCTCTATGCCCCCCGCGACGAGGCCGAACGCGACGTCATCCTGCGACTGGTCCGAGCCTCGTACGAGTTCGCCCTCGGTGTCGTCGACCGGGCCGACGCCGGGATGCCATGACGTCTGAACCGCACATGTCGCCGAGGCCGAGTGCTCGGGAGCGCAACCGCCGCTTGCTGTCGGAGGCCGCCCGCGAGCTGCTGCGGACCGGCGGCCCGCTCACCGTGCAGGCCGCGGCGGACCTTGCGGGCGTGTCCCGGGCAACCGCGTACCGGTACTTCCCCAACAACGACTCAGTGCTCGTGCACGCCACGATGCCACTCGTCGACGGCGCCAGCCTGCAGCCACAGCCGCCCGACCTCAACCAGCCCGACAACCAGGCCCCCCAAGGTCTTCCCGGCCAAGCGTCCACACTGGTCCGCACGATGGGCGAATGGGCCTTCGACCACGAGAACGAGCTGCGAACCTTCATGCGACTCTCACTCGGACCCCCAGGGGCAGACAAACTCGACCGCCGGCCCAGCACGAACCGCGACACGTGGATCGCGACCCTGCTCGAGGGCCTTCCTGCGCACGTGTCCCAGGAGGCGCGCGACCGATTGTCGATCGCCCTCATCCCCCTGTTCGGAGCCGACGCCGTCGTCTGGAGCACCGACATCGCCCAGGTCGACCGCGAGACTGCCCTTGACGTGATCGCCTGGATGGCAGCAGCCCTCGTCCAGGCCACTCTCAACGAGAGCGCGTGACGACACCCCGATCGCCGTCGCCCATACCTGACGGCACCCGCACTTCTTGACGCGTACGCGGAGATGACATGGCCGCAGTCGCGGGGGTAAGACTCACCTCGCGGAGAACCTCGAGGGGCATGATCGTCCGCTTGCGGTCTTCCCTCGATGCGGCATATGAGTGCGTTTCTCAAGTCCCAGCCGGGTGGAGTCGAAGGGAGGTCCCGGCTATTCGTTCCAGATGTGTGATGAGTTCGGTGGGATCACGCTCTGGGAGTCTCTCCCACGCAGCGGGAGCTCGTTGGTAGTAGTCCAGTGTGTCGGTGCGCGCCATCTCTGAGTGGATGGCATCGTGACCAAACGCGTTGTCCCGAGATTGGTCAGCGAGGGTTCCGAAGGATTGCACCAACAGGAGCCTCGATCAGCGCGA
>JBOHDU010000335.1:0-2428 GCA_050700615.1 Nocardioidaceae bacterium | reverse complement strand
CCTTCGACCGGCGCCTGGCGAGCGTGGCCAGCGACGAGGCGGTCCTGGTGCTGCTCGAGGTCAGGTAGCGTCGAAGACCTTCATGACCTCGTCGCCGTAGTCGTTGATGACCTTGACCGCGATCTTGGCAGTGGCCGGCCGGGCGAAGGGTCGCGACTCGGTGCGGTACAGCGAGGCCCAGGAGTCCTCGTCGATGTCGGCCTTCAGCGCTCTCTTCAGGCGCGCGAAAGGATCCTGGCCGCCTGTGAAGTAGCAGTGGCGGACGAAGAAGGACTCGTCGTTGTAGTCGGTGTCGATCATCCACAGGGCGATCTGGTCGGTGTCGTTGCTTCGGATCTGCCCGGTGTTCGGGTCGTAGACGTCTACACCGCGGAGAATCACCCGTAGCTCGTCTCCCTCGTCCTTGACCTCGATGTCGGGTTCGCCGAACACGGTGAACAGGTTGCCGGCACCGGTCTTCTTCAGTTCCTCGCCCATGACTAGATCGGCGTTCATGCGGACGAGCAGCACCGGGATGCGGCCGAGCCGTCGCTCTGCAGCGACGTTCGCGAATCCCTCGGCAGAGGTCACGTAGTCCTCGTCGGAGCCGAGCACACCCGGGTCGAACGCGAACGCCAGGACGCACAGCAGGTCGAGATCACCGGCGCGCAGAGCGTCGCGGGCGGCGTCCTTGATGAACCGCCCGTCGACCGTGCCGTACTGGGGGCCGACGGTGATCCCGACGCGCCTTGGCGTCCCATCGGAGGTCTCCTCGCGTACCCCGATCGCCTGGACGTGGGTGGCCGCGTAGGGCTCGACGGTGTCGAAGGTGAGCCGCTCGTTGCGCCGGCCGTTCTGGATGCCGGCGGTGCGAAGGTTGGGCGCGGGTAGGATGAACCCCGATGCCTGAATCTGCGAGCGACCTCCCGAGCCCGAACGGGACGGTGACCTACGAGCGCCCGCTTGACCAGCCCGTCCCAGCGAGCGCCTGGCGGGCGATCCTGGCCGACGACGAGCCGGTCACCTTGGAGACCTCCCCCGTCCAGCTCGTCCGGGCCATTCGGGACTCCGCTGGCGATTGAGCACCCTGGTCGTCCTCGACGCCTCTGCCGGTGTCGAGATCGTGCTCCGCACGACGCGCGGGGAAGCACTCCTGGCCCGGCTCGAATCCTCTGACGCCGTGGTCATCGCCCCCTCGCATTTCGTCGTCGAGGCGGCCGGGGCGCTTCGCCGCCTGGAGCGGACGGGCGAGGTAGGCCGGGACCGAGCCCGGTTCGCGCTCACCCGGCTCACGCAGTTGGTGACCCAGCCGCGGCCGACGAGCTGAACATCGACGCCTGGGCGCTGCGGGACAACCTGACCGTGGCCGATGCCGTCTACGTCGTGCTGGCCCGCCGGAGCGGCGCGGCGCTGATGAGCACCGACGAACGGATGCTGCGCGCTCCCGGTCTCGACGACATTGCCTTCCTTCGTCCCTGACCCCACACAGCGCGAAGCACGAGCCCCGCCGGCTTCCGGCGGGCTCCCGAAGTTGGTTGGCGGCAGAGTGCTACGGCCTACGGAGTGCCATGCAACACCGGGCTGCTCACCGTCGGGGATTCCCGAAGCGAAGGCCCGCTGCGGTTGGAGCGGTTCCGTTGGCGAAGTCTCGTGACAAGCCGCTTTCGAGATTCGCGTGTCAGGGATCGGGGTGGTCGTCGCGAGATGTAAGGGGTGACGGCCGGGAGAGCCCCGGGTGTTCCCTGAGTGGGGAGGTTGGCGATGGTCTTCTTCGATCGGCGCCGGGTGGAGCAGCGTCGGGTGGTGGTGGTGGTGGTGGTGCACGGCCCGGCAGGACCCGAGCTGGTCCGGGCGCTGTGGGCGTCGGGCCTGCGGCCGGTCAGCGGCGACCGGCCGGGAAGCCTGGTTTGGAAGCTGCCCGAGGGGGTGCGGCGATGAGCTGGGAGCTGCGAGCCCTGGTGGACGTGGCCGCCGGGCTGTTCTGGGCCCGGACGTTGGTGGTGGTGTGGTTGCGGCCGGCGTCGCGCTGGCGGCTCGGAGGTCGGATGAGGGCGCTGATCAATGGATCGCGACCCCCAGCATGGTGCACCACCGCTACCAGAACCACGAACCCCGCGGGAAGCCGTCTTGGAGGTCCGCGCCCGCACCGGCGCGTCCGACGTCTGGGGTTCGGGTCCGTAGGCCGAGGCGAGCAGGACGGTGAAAGCGACCTGGATCTGATGATGGACATCGAACCCGGCCACGCTGGAGGACATGTCGGCCATGCTCGCACCGCGTCGACCGTCACGGTCTTGAGGGGCGCTACCACTGTGAAGCGAGCCTTCCAGACCGGGCCCTACTCGCAAGGAAACCCGGATTTAGCTTAATAGTCGTCTAAGTTCGGGCCGTGGAACCAGGACGTTACGCCGACACGCCCTTCGGCCGGGCTCAGCGGACACCCGGCCGGCAT
>JBOHDU010000334.1:0-2953 GCA_050700615.1 Nocardioidaceae bacterium | reverse complement strand
AGGTGTCGAGCTGGATCGATGCCATGTCGCTGACGGTCAGCTTCGGCGTGCGCTTGAGCAGGTCGAGGATGCGCTGAGACCTGAATCCGTAGTCGAAGGAGTCACCGATGTAGTACGGGTAGCTGGGTTTGACGATCGCCTGGTTAGCCGTGACGACGTAGCCCGACTTGGGATTGAGGACCGTCGGGAGCGCGGCGAACGGTACGGAGGACTTGTCCCACTCGTACGCCGGATCCCAACCCGGCACCGGCCAGTTGCCGTCACCGGTGCGCCGGATCGGGATGCGCCCAGGCGCCTGGTATCCGATGTTGCCGTGCACGTCGGCGTAGACGAGGTTCTGGCTGGGCGCGTCCAGCAGCTGCGCGGCCGCCCGGAACTCGTCCCAGTTCTTGGCCCGGTCGAGCCCGAAGAGCGCATCTGCGGTGCGGCCGGGGGTGAGGGCGGTCCATTTCAGGGCGACCGCGTATCCGTTGTCACGCGCGGGCGACCCCGGCGGCACCGGCGCGTCGGCGCCCACCGTGGACAGATCGGCGCTCACGTCGGAGATCAGCGGACCGTCCCGAGTGGAGCGAACCGTGATCGTCACGGGAGCGCGCTCGCCTCTCACGCGGAACGTCTCGCGACGCGTCGCCAGCGGGAGCGCGTGACCGTCGTACAGGTACCGGTCCCCGGGTAGCACCTTCTCCAGGAACAGGTCCTCGACGTCGGGGTAGAGGTTGGTGAAGCCCCAGGCGATGCTCTGGTTGTGACCGATCACCACACCGGGCAGGCCTGGGAACGTGAAGCCCGACACGTCGTACGGGCAGTTCGGACCGACCGGCTGGCAGTGCAGGCCCATCTCGTACCAGGCACCCGGCATCGAGACGTCGAGGTGGGGGTCGTTGGCAATGATGGGGGCTCCGCTGGCGGTGTGCGCCCCCGATACCGCCCACGCGTTGGACCCGATGCCGTTTCCGTTGCCGAGCAGCCGGGACAAAGGTGTGCTTGCAGCCTCGGCGGCCCTCAGGGCCGGGACGGCCCGATCGAGAAACGGCGGCCGGCTCGGGAGCCGGGACCCACCTGAAGTCGCGTTCTGCTCGTAGACACCGTCGACCACTGCGCCCTGCGTGACGATCGGCTGGTGCTCCTTGTAGGGGTACGGAGGGAACAGCTCGTCGATCTGGCCGTCGGTGAGGTGCACACTGTCGAGCGTGCGCTCGATCTCGTCCTGCATGTTGCTGCCCAAGTTCCAGGCCATCGCCTTCAACCAGGCCAGCGAGTCCACAGGAGTCCAGGGAGCCGGGGTGTAGTCGAGGCCGGACAGACCGAGAACGGCATACTCGAGCGACAGCTTCGAGCCGGAGTGGTTGGCGAGGTAGGCGTTGACGCCCTCCGAGAACGACTCGAGGTACTGGCGTGTCGCCGGGGAGAGGAGCGGAAGCTCGTCGGCCGCCACCCGCCGCCAGCCCAGGACCCGGACGAACTCGTCGGTCTTGAGGGCGCGCTGGCCGAACATCTCGCTGAGTCGCCCAGCGGTCAGATGCCTGTCGAAGTCCATCTGGAAGAACCGGTCCTGCGCCTGCACATAGCCTTGGGCGAAGAAGAGGTCGTCGGAGTTCTCGGCGTACAACTGAGGGATCCCGTTGGCATCACGGATCACGGTGACCGGATCGTGAAGGCCTGCCACGTCGATGGTTCCCGTCGTCTGAGGGAACGACCGGCGTACGGTCCAGACGGCCGCGATCGAGGCCGCTACGAGCACCACGACCAGGATTCCTGCCACCCAGCTGATGATCTTCACCCAACGCGGCACGCGGACCATTGTGCCGCCCCGGCTTTGCGTCTTCTTGTCCGCTACCGCACAATGGAGAGGGATTAGCAGTCCGGCGCCAGGAGTGCTAAAACCTTCGCCCGGACATCAAGGAGGGACGCGTGCCGATCTACGAGTACGCCTGTACAGCGTGCGGCAATGATCTCGAAATGCGTCAGAGCTTCACCGACGCGTCGCTCACCGTCTGCCCGGTTTGTGGGGGGGCGCTTCGCAAGGTGCTCAGTCCCGTAGGTGTCGTGTTCAAGGGGTCCGGGTTCTATCGCAACGACAGCCGGGCAACGGCGCATGACGCGAACGGCTCCGGTGCCGCCAAGGCGGCCGCGTCCAGCGGCACCAAGAAGTCCGACGGCGCTTCGACGGCCAGTGGTTCGGGCTCCAACGGATCCGGCTCCACCGACAGCGGCTCGTCGGGCAGCTCAGGCACGTCAGGCTCCACCTCGTCAAGCGGCGACAGCGGGTCGAAGTCGCCCGCCACCGCGGCGGCAAAGTGATGCCTGGCCGCGGCTGAACGCCGTCCTGTGGACAACCGCCGCAGCGGATCGGCGGTTGTCCCTACCCTGAGCCGATGTCCAGGCTCAGCCTCAGCGCCACCCGCATCCGCCGCCTCCTGCTTCGCTATCGTCGCTTGCTAGCGGCTGCCCTGGCGGCCGGTGCGATGCTCGCCGCCGTCAACGCCGTCGCGCCAACGGCTCCGCTCCTTCGGCCGGTTGCCGTGGCCGCGCACGATCTCGACGGCGGGCTCACCATCGCACCGGGCGACGTCCGTGTGGTCGAGATGCGTCCCGGCTTGACGCCAATCGGTGCGGCCGCTGGGCCGGAGGCTTGGGTGGGTCATCGCTTGGCTGCCCCGATGCGGGCTGGTGAGCCGTTCACCGACCGACGGGTCGTGAGCGTTGCGCTTCTTCGCGGATACGCAAACGGGTTGGTCGCGGCGCCAGTGCGGATCGACGACCGCGAGGCGGTCGGCCTGTTGCACGTCGGTGACCACATCGACGTCTACGCGGCGACCCAGGTCGGCTCCATCTCAGCGGCGCCGGTGGCGACCGACGCCGCCGTTGTCCTGTTGCCGCCTCCAGTCGAGTCGTCGTCCGACGGGGCTCTCGTGGTTCTGGCCGTCACCCCAGAAACCGCTCGGCGGCTGGC
>JBOHDU010000333.1:0-5401 GCA_050700615.1 Nocardioidaceae bacterium | reverse complement strand
AGCCCGCGGCGGCGAAGCGCGATGATGAGCGCCGCTGTCTGCTGGTCACGCCTGGCGAGACGGCTCACCCCGCCCGAGTCGAGGACGAGCATCAGCCTGCGTGCGCCGCCAGCGCCCGGTCCTGCAGTCGCCGCCCGATCTCGTCGGCACGGGAGATGTCAGCCTCCAAGGGTTCACCGACCTCGGCGATCAGCTCGGCGACGTACTCGTCCGCGCGGGCTTCGAGATCCTGCCGTCGAAGCTCGGCGGCGACAGCCTCCTGGAGCAGTTCGGACGCGGGCAAGCCGCGCGCTTTGACCTCGCGGTAGAGCACATCGGGGAGGTAGACCTGCATGCGTGGCATACACACTACTATACGCCTATTCGTCGAGAGGCTCGCACCAGGCTTCGTAGGAGAGCGCCAGGTCCTGCGCGGGTTCCTCACCCGTCTCCTGGAGGCAGACCCAACCGTCTGGGGCGAGGTGAAGGGAATCAGTCCCGAACTGACGGCGATAGAGCCCGACACCCAGTGGAGCAACATCGCAGGCATGCGCGACTTCCTCGCTCACCACTACTTCGCGATGAGTCCCGAGAGAATAACGTGCCCTCGTGATCGGCGAGTGTCTGCGCGGGTAGGGCACACGCGTCCGTCAACACCACAGACGTGAGTGCGGATGCGACCACGACCGACAGGCCGCGGGCAGGGCGCGGGCGGGCCGTGACCACACGCGATCACTTCTACATGCTGTCGGTGTCGGCACTCACGCTCTCCCTTTCCGGGAGCCGGTGCAGCCAGTTCGTGGCGCCGAGCTGCTCGTATGTCGCCCGGGCGGCCTCCAGTTGGGGCTCGGCGTCGCCGGCACGACCAACCGCCACCAGCCAATTTCCGAGATCCTCCTGGGCATGGGCTCGCCACACGGCCGCGCCGTAGGTTTCGAGGTCGGCGATCCCGGTCAGCAGGTCGGCCTCGATCTTCTCCGGGTCCGGATCCGGGCTGCGCATCGACACCAGGGCCGAGAACACCCGGCGGTGGGCGGCGATCGACAGTGGCAACGCGTTCTCCGGCCGATCGGAGATGTGACCAAGCAACGTGTCGACGGCGTCCCAGTCGTCGGCCGCCATCGCGGCCCGGACGGCGATCGGCCAAAAGACATGGAAGTCGTCGGTCACATCGTTGACCTCGAGCTCCGCTGCAACCCCGGCTTGCCCGTGCCCGATCGCCGAGGCCGGGTTACCCTCCGCCAGCGCGAGGGCGATGCTGCGGTAGGCATGGGTCATCAGCCTCCCCGCGCTGGGTTCGAGCGAAGCCAGCTCGCTGACGTCCGCGTACGACGAAGGGCGTCCGGCCCAGACCTGCAGGTAGTCCACTGCTGAAGCGACGAGCGGAATCAGCCGAGAGTCACTGACGATGCCACCGACCTGATCCATCACATCTTGGAGCTCGCTCCACCGTCCCGCCATCCACAGCCAGTTGCAGAGGTTGGCCCACATGGCTTCGGTCGGTGCCAGCCCGTGCTCGGCCTGGTTGGCGATCGCGGCCCTGCTGACATCGATGGCTCCAGCCAGATCGACGGTGCCAAGCAGAAATCCCGTGTTGCCAAGGGCGATCGTCAACATGTCCCACTGCTCGTGGGTTCGGGCGTAGCCGGCCATGGCGTCGAACATCATCTCGGCTACCTGGCGCGACCCAACGACCCCCTGCTGCACCGCGAGGGTGCCGAGACCGCCGGCGAGCAACTCCCTGTCGCCGGACCTGTCTGCGAGCCGCAATGCTTCCTCGAGCGGCCCGCTGACTTCCTCGTAGCGACCGAGGCCCTGCAACGTGCCCGCGATCACCCGGAGCAGGGAACCGGCCACCCGCTCGGTGCCTGGGAAATCACGGACCGCTTCCCGACGTGTGCGGGCCAGCTCGAGCACCTCGTGGTGACGCCCAAGGGACGCCAGGGCCCTGGCCTGGGTATAGGCAGCGTCGGCAGCCTCAACGGGCTTAGCGAGCCGGTCGAACAGCTCGATCGACTGTTGGGCGGCAGTGACCGCGGCGTCGAACTGGAGCAACCTGCTACACGCATTCGCCTTCTTGTGCAGCACCGAGGCCCGGCGCGCGTCGTCACTCATGCCGGCCAGTGCGGCGTCGTAGGCGCGGTACCCGTCGGCGAAGGAGCCCAACGCGCAGGCGCGGTCGCCGGCGAGCACCAGCAGCTCCGCCGCGCGGTCGCGCAAACTCGCGACGTCCGGGTCGTCGGGGGCAGCGGATTCGGCGGCGTCGAGCAGGTGCCGGGCGATGACCTGCGCGAAATCGTCGATCCGGTCGGTTTCGGCTGCCAGGTGCTCGGCGACCAGCAGATGCCGAGACTTGCGGTCCCGGCGGGCCAAGGTCGAGTAGGCGACCTGCCGGACCACCGACTGGACGAACTTGAGCTGCCCGCGCTCAGCCGAGAATCGGTCTGTGTCTGTGGCGATCAGCTCCTTGCGCTGGAGCGAAGCCAGGACGTCGAACAAGGAGTCCACATCGGCCGACAAGATGCCAATGCCCTCCCGCGTGAACGACTCGCCCAACACGCTTGCGTCGGTCAGCACGCGTCGCTCGTCCGCACCAAGCGCGTCGAGTCGCGCGGCGACCAACGCGTGCAGGGATGCGGGCGCCCCGATCTCCGACAGGTCGACGTCACGGTCCGGCGCTACCACGTAGCGACCGCCGGAGGGCTGCACCAGCTCACGGTCGATCAACGCGCGTACGGTTTCCACGGCGAACAACGGGATCCCGTCAGCCCGCTGCACCAGTCCGGCTCGGACCGTGACCGGCAGGTGGTCCACCAGCCCGTCGACCAGCTCGCCCATCGAGGAGTTCGGCAACGGCTCCAGCCGGACGATCGAGGCGCGTCGGCCGCCGAGCTGTGGGTGCGCGCTGAGCAGCTCGGGGCGGGCCAGCAGCAGCACGAACATTCCGCTACCGGAGTTGGCGAGTAGGTGCTCGATGAAGTCGAGCAGGCCGGCGTCGGCGTACTGCGCGTCGTCGATCAGCAGCACTACCGGGTCGCCCTCCCCGACTCGCTCCAGGAAGCGCGTCCAGGCCGCAAACAGGTCCTCCCGGGCGAACTCCCGCGACTCCTCGCCCAACAGCGAAGCGACGCGAGGGCGCAACCAGGCCCGCTCGGTCTGCTCGGGGACGACGCTGCTGAGCACGCGATCGAGCCCTTCGAGCACGGCCCCCGGTGAGTCGTCTTCGACGGCACCCACCCGGGCCCGGAACGCCTCGCTGAGCGCCCAGTACGCGACCCCGTCGCCGTAGGACAGGCAGCGGCCGCGGTGCCAGGCCACCGGGGTGCTCAACCCGTCGATGTACTTCTCGAACTCCCACCCGAGCCGCGACTTGCCGATCCCCGCCTCGCCGTCGAACACCAGCAGCCGCGGGCGACCCGACTCCTCCGCCCCGTGGAACAACTCCTTGAGCAGCCGCATCTCCCGGTCGCGGCCGGTCAACGGCGCCTCCAGACCGTCCACTCTCTGGTTCCCGCCTCGAGCGGCCACCACGGCACCCGCACGGAACAGGCGGATCGCCTCCGCCTTGCCCTTGAGAAGGTGCTCCCCGGCATCGAAATAGGTGACCGCCGCGGCCGTAAGCGCCCGAGTGCTCGCGTCGACCCAGACCTCGCCCGGGCCGGCCGCGCCCTGGATCCGCGAGGCAGTGTTCACCGGGTCCCCGGCCACCATGGCTTGGTCGGTGGCTCCGAGCGTGGCGGCCACCTCGCCGGTGACGACGCCGGCCCGCAGCGCGAGCTCGGGCACGCCGAGCCGTTCGCCCAGGCCGATGACGCTGGCGACGAGCTCCAGTCCGGCTCGCACCGCGCGTTCGGCGTCATCCTCGTGGGAGAGCGGAACTCCCCACACGGCCATCACCGCGTCTCCGATGAACTTCTCCACGGTGCCGCCGTAGCGGCGCACCACCGTCGAGCAAACGTCGAAATACTCACTCAGCAGCGTGCGCACGTCCTCCGTATCGCGCGACTCTGACAGCGTCGTGTAGCTGACCAGGTCCGCGAAGAGGACCGACGTCACTCGTCGCTCGGCTGCCGGCGGGGCCCCGACCGACCCGGGCGCCGCGGAGCCAGTGGCGACGGCTGCGCCGCACTTGAAGCAGAAGGCGGCACCGCGGGTCAACGCTGTCCCGCACGTGGAGCACGAAGGCAGCGTCTGTTGTGCCCCGCAGCCGGGGCAGAACGACGCACCTTCTGGCAGCTCTCGAGCGCAGGCGACACAGGCCATCCGGCGTCATCCCTTCGGGTGTTATCCCCAAACTAATCTAGACGTCACGAAACCGGGCGAGGTTCCGGACAAACATCCGGCCGACGATGCGACCAGATCCGCGACCGCCGGATGGCGATGGAAGGCCCGCGACACGATGGATCGAACCGCTGGCGCATCTTCGCGGCGCTCAGGCTCGATCACCAACTCACCGCGCGACGCTAACCCGGCGACACCGAACCGGGCCACCCGTTGAGACCGGCCCTCGCTGCGAGCGACCGGGAGGCTACGACGATGGCGCATACTGGAGTCATGGCAGTAGCCGAGACGATCATCGGCGAGTCTGGGGGCGACGGCCTCACCCAGTGCTGGTGCTGCAGTTCGAGGGAAACCCGAGAGCGCATGGTGGCGCTGGGCAACCATCCCGAAGTCGTCGTCTGTGTCCGGTGTGCCCACTCGCTGAGCAAGTGGGCGTGGGAGATCGAGGACCGGGGGAAGCGATCCCCGGGTTCGCGCGCGAGAGACGGCTTTCGCTCGGTGCGTAAGCACGTCGTCAGCAGGGGTTGGCATCAGAGTCGCTGGGTCGGCCCTCCGTTGCGCTGGCTCGGCCGCCACCTGCCGTAGCTCTCCCCCGGCGCGGTGGTCCGGACTGGCGCGGCCGTGAATCGAGGGGAGCCACGCCAGCCCGGCGCTCTGTGACCGTCACCCGATGGTGAACTGCACTTCGTCGAGCAGCCCCACCACGTCGTCCTGGTCGCCGTACTTCGAGCCGATGGACAGCGCAGAGCCGTTGCTGATCGAGCCCAAGCTGCCCAGCTTCGACCTGGTGATGCCATCGATGGTGATGCTCCAGGAGCTGCCGGTCCTCGCGCAGGTGAAGTAGTGCCAGCTTCCGTCGGCGTAGTTGCGGACCGGTCCGTAGACGGACGCGGCATGCCGGGCGGAGTCCTTGGCGATACACCGGACCTTTCCACCCTTGGACATCTCGAACTTGAAGTCTCCGGTCTTCGTGGTCGTCAGGCCCTTGCGGACGGCGTCGTAGGTCTGGTCTGCGGTCGGCGCCTGGGACACCTTGATCCAAGCCGAGAAGGAGAAGTCCCTGGTGCCAGGGTTCAGACTGTCACTGGAGGGGATCTCGACCCACGATCCTTCCGGGACGAACGAGTACGCCGTCCCGTCA
>JBOHDU010000332.1:0-3910 GCA_050700615.1 Nocardioidaceae bacterium | reverse complement strand
CGTTGGGCTTGAGCACCGCCCACGCCGCTCCTGTGACTTGGGTCGTCTTGTACGGCACTCCGGTGGAGTACTCGCCATACAGCATGCCTCGGCTGTACGTGACCTCCTGGACAGCGTCGAAGTCGGTCTGCAACGGGGCGACGCCTTCTCCGACGGACTGGCCGAGCGGGTTGGGGCCGTTCCTCTGCAGCGCGTTCGGCGGGAACGCGTACTGGTTGACCGTCACCGGTGTGCTCACCAGCACCGGTGAGCCCGTGGTGTTGAGGAGCGAGGTGTGGAGCATCGCGTAGACCTCGAGGCTCGAGCCGTACTGCGCGTCGCCGTTCGACTCGACGAAGTACTCGGTTCCTGGCTCGGCCGCGTGCTGTGGCGTCGACGCCGGCGAGATGTGGTAGGTCTGGCCGAAGATGTCGGTCGGCACTCGGTAGATGAGCACTCTCGGCGTGCCTCCGCCGTTCTGCGCCATGCTCACGAGCTGGTCTTTCGGCATCGCATAGATCACGGCACCGTTGTAGCCGTTGGACAGACCGAACTCGTTGGTGGCGATGTAGATTCCGTTGGCGTCGGCCCCGAGTTGGTCGTAGTCGCCAAGGCACGGGCAGTTCGGTTGGCTGGCGTCGGTCGTGTCAATCGAGAACACCGTGAACCCCCCGAACGGGTTCGTGGTCTGACTGACGGCGATGAACTGGGTGCTCGTGGTGTTGGTGAAGTCGAACATTGCCAGGAACCAGTGACCGGTCTGCGGGTCCCAGTAGACCCTCGGGTCGGAGAGGAACGCGTCGGAGGTCTGGCCGAAGACCTGGTAGGCCGGGAGCGCTCCGAGCAGGGTGTTGCCCGACGTGTCGAAGACCTCCAGCGACATGTTGACGAACTCGACGATCGCGGTGCCGGCCGGGCTGGGCCCGACGGCCAGCCCCTGATCCGGCGGGGAGACGTCACCGATCGTCGGGTTGACGCCCGCGTTGACCGGGGCGGTGATCCCGGTGAACCCCCTGAGGCCCGCGACGTTTCTGAGCCTGATCCGCGTGGTGGACGCCGCTTGCATTGCGTGCGGGAGCATCCGCGCCGCTGAGTGTGCGCCTGGCGTGAGCAGCAGCGGGCTCTGGTGACGACTCGCGTTCGGGCTTGCCCCGTTTGCCCTCAGGCCACGGTCGGCGCGGGCGAGTCGGGCCAGGTTGACCGTGCCGACCCGGTGTGCGTGGACCGAGGCTGCCGCGTGGTAGCGCTGGTTCGACGGCGCCGTCCTTGCCGCCGATGCCGGGACCACTTGTGCCAGCGCGAGCACGAGACTGGCGGCCCCGATCGCAATCGTGGCGACTCGCCAGCCTCTTCGCTGTGAGAATCTCCCTGGTCTGTTCACCTGGAACCTCCCTCGTCGGGGATGCGGCAACCCTGGTAGGTCGCCGTCTTCTCTAGGCGTAGTCCTCGGCCATGGTCCATGGCAAGACCTACCAATGGGTCACTTGGTGAAGTGTGCGGATCCTCCAGCCGACCGTCATGGCAGGGCAGAGGCGCCCCTCGTGGACCTGCGCGCCGCCTGGTGGCTCTGGTGACAGAGGCAGCGGGCGGGTTGGCACACTGGTGGGATGCCGAGTCAACGGCGGATGACCCGTAGGGACCTGCTCGTGCTTGGTGCGGGTGTCTCCCTCGCGGCCGGCGGCTGCACCTCGTCCGGCTCCGCCCCGCCGCACCGTACGTCGCCGGCATCGGATCGGCCCACCACCCACCCTCGACACCCCGTTGCCTCGCCAACTCGGACGACCGCGCTTCCGGCGCCGGTGGCCTGGATGCCGAACGCCAACGACGTCGACCCGGTGGTCAAGCAGCGCGCGGTGCGTCTGATCGAGGCGATCGGAACCTGGACAGACGGTGCGAGCGGCCGTCGTGCCGCGCGGCAAAGGATCGTGGCCCTGGGCGAGGACCCCCACCTGCTGACGCGTGGGCGGCCGCTGCTGGGTGAGTACCCCGAGGCGGTGGTCTCGGTGATCGACGCGCAGTACGGCGGCATCCTGGCCACCTCGGCCAGCGTGCTGGTCATCTGCCGACAGCTGGTTCGGACGCCCCAAGGAGGTGTCCTCCACCGTGGTACCACCGTAGACGTACGGCTGGCGAAAGTACGGACGCGGTGGGGGGTGACGACGATGTTCCCGGCCCGGCCTGGCGCGCCGGCTCCCGGGTTGCCGCACGAGGCTCGGCAGGTGCTGGACAACCCGCGCATCACGCTGCCACCGGCCAGCGAGGCTGACATCCGGTCCGGGCGCGTGCACAGCAGCGTGATGAGCGCACTCCTGCAGCTGGCGAACAACTACCGGATCGACGTGAGCGTGGTCCGGTCCGGCCACCCGTTGCACGTCTTCGGCACCGACCGGTTGAGCGACCATCCGCGCGGACGCGCATTCGACACGTGGCGGATCAACGGCCGCGAGGTCGTCGACCGCCGGACGCCGGAGACGCTGGTGGTGGGTTACATGCACGCGGCAGCGGCCGCCGGGTCCTACAACGTCGGCGGGCCGTACCTGGTTGCCGGGTCGGGAGACCAGTTCTTCAGCGACAACACCCACCACGACCACGTGCACGCCGGCTTCCTCACCTGACCTCGCACCAGGCCCAGACCAGGAGCGGTCACGACCAGCCGCCTGCGGGCTCGCTCGACGGGCGTGCTGACGCGCCGCCGTCAGCCCGGTTGGTCTTTGGTGAGGTGCAGGAGCCAGTCCGACCCGGTCCTGATCAGCGCGTAGCGGTGGGCCCCAGCCGAGCCGTGCAGGGTGAACAGGAGGCGGCGGTCGTTCCGGTCATGCTCCTCCCACCACCCGGTGTCGGCGATGGACTTGTCGGCATCGGTGAAGGTGAGATGGTCCATCTCGTGGTCGGGCACCGAGATCGCCAGTCGGTTCTGCGACGCTGCGGCGGGCAGGCCGCGGGGGAGGGCCCAGGACCTGAGCACGCCGTTCTCCTCCAAGCGCAGATCGAAATGCGGCTGCGGCTTGCGATGGTCGTGGAGCACGAACGCGCGCAGGGGGGCGGTGGAGTCGGCCACCGGGACGACGCTAGTGTCCTGCGTCGGAAGTTCACAACATATCTCCGCGCCCCAGGCACGCAGACTCAGACCAGGTCTGCCTCCTCGTACATGGCGTCCGCCGGCATGAGCGCACGCAGAAACACAGAACTCGTTGTCGGCGGGGCCTTCGAGCAGCATCCAGGACACGTCCGGACCCTGGCCGACCGATGCGTACCGGGCCAGTGCTGGCTCATCGTCAGACACGACCACACTGGCCTGCTGCCGGGGACTCCGAGGGGAACATTCGTGCGCGGACACGGGTTGAGTCGAGAGAACTCAAGATTGAAGGTGCGATTGTGACTGAACCCCGTCGACTCCCCCTGCTGCTTGTCCCGGACCTGGTGGTGCTTCCCGGAATGGTGGTGCCCGTCGAGCTGGACGAACCCGCGCAGGCCGCTGTTGACGCCGCCCGCAGTGGTGGTGAGAGAGAGCTACTGCTCGCACCTCGCCAGGATGACCGCTACGCATCGTTCGGAGTTGTCGCGACCATCGAGCAGATCGGGCGTCTGCCTGGCGGGTCACCGGCGGCGGTGCTCAGGGCAGACAGCCGGGCCAAGATCGGCAGTGGGGTGACCGGGCCCGGAGCCGCTCTGTGGGTGGAGGCCGAGATCGTGACCAACCCGGAGCCGGATGAGCACGTCAGCGAGCTTGCGAAGCAGTACAAGTCGCTCGTCATCGCCGCCTTGCTTAGTCGCAACGCCTGGCAGGTGATCGACTCTGTGGAGCGGGTGACCGACCCCGACGAACTCTCCGACCTGGCAGGCTACGCACCGTACCTCTCGAACGAGCAGAAGAGGCAGCTGCTGGAAACCCCTGACGTGGCCGAGCGGCTGACCCAGTTGATCGAGTGGA
>JBOHDU010000331.1:0-3401 GCA_050700615.1 Nocardioidaceae bacterium | reverse complement strand
GCAGGGGGGAGCTCATCGGGTGGCCCTCACCTACCCCCGGGGGCGGAGTCCGCGAGGCCTCGGCGGTGATGCAAGGTGAGGCCGCAGTTCCCATAACAGATGCACGTACGCACCGCCGGAGTCGTTCACTGTCACGGTCAAAAGGACTTCATCGCGAGCGCGCGGAAACGATAGGGTCAGGGGGTGAATGTCCCCTCGGTTGGAGCCGCGTGACCTGCACATCGTGCGGTGCGACCGGCCTGCTCGAGACCGATCGGTTCTGCCCCAACTGTGGCGCACCGCAGGGGTCGGCGGTCTGTCAGACGTGCGGCGCTGCGCTTCGCCCGGGCGTCGGTTTCTGTACGTCGTGTGGAACCCCTGTCGACGCCGCGGTCGCAACGCCCGGCCAGCCGCCCGCGCAGGGCCAGGAGACGTCGGCCGCCCCCGGAAGGTCGGAGCGACGCCTTACCTCCATGCTGTTCGCCGACCTGGTCAGCTACACGGCGCTGTCGGAGTCCCGAGACACCGATGACGTCCGCGATCTGCTCACCGAGTACTTCGAAGTGTGCAAGACCGTCGTGCGACGCTATGGCGGCACGATCGAGAAGTTCATTGGCGACGCGGTGATGGCGGTCTGGGGGGTGCCGGCAGCGCACGAGGACGACGCCGAGCGTGCCGTTCGTGCGGCGATCGAGCTCGTCACCAGCGTCGCCGAGCTCGGCGAGGAGCTGGGTTTGCCCGGCCTGGCGTTGCGTGCCGGCGTGGTGACCGGGGAGGTGTCGACCACCATCGGGGCCACCGATCAGGGGATGGTGGCCGGTGACGCGGTCAACACTGCGGCGCGAGTGCAGTCCGCGGCCGCCTCGGGTGAGGTGTGGGTCGATGCCAACACCCGAGCGCTCACGGCGGCGGCCGTGTCCTACACCGACGCAGGCGAGCACGAGCTGAAGGGCAAGGCCGAGCCGGTGCGGCTGTTCAAGGCCGGCTCGGTGGTCGCATCGCTGGGTGGGTCTCGCCGGCTCGACGGGCTCGAGGCACCGGTGGTAGGACGCGATCGCTACCTGCGGTTGCTCAAAGAGCTCTTCCACGCCACCGAGGAGTCCGGGCGACCGTTGCTCGTCGTGCTCGACGGTGAGGCTGGAGTCGGCAAGTCGCGGCTGGCGTGGGAGTTCGAGAAGTACATCGACGGCCTGAGCACCACTGTGGTCTGGATACGCGGCCGCTGCTGGTCCTACGGCGAGGGAGCGGCCTTCGGCGCTCTCGCCGCGGCGGTGCGCTCCAGCTTCACGTCGCTCGGCTACAGCACGGACACGGTCCCCGACGGCGCGCTCGACGAAGCGCTCGAGGCCTACGTGCCCGACGAGGAGGAGCGCGACTGGATGCGGCCGCGGCTGGCCTCGCTGCTGCGCCAGGGCTCGCACCACTACCCGCGCGAAGAGCTGTTCTCGGCCTGGACCCGCTACTTCGAGCGGCTTGGCCGCGGCGTCGACCCCGTGGTGCTGCTGATCAACGACGCGCAGCATGCCGACGATGGCCTGCTCGACTTCCTTGACCACCTCGTCGGCTCGGCCCGGATGGGCATCTTCGTGCTCCTGCTGGCCCGGCCCGAGCTGCTCGCGCGGCGGTCCGACCTCGGCGGCCGGCGATCGACGGTCATCCCTCTCGAGCCGCTGCCCGACCTCGACATGTCACGTCTGGTCGACGAGCTCGTGCACGGGCTTCCATCGGCGGCGCGTGACGAGCTGGTGGCCCGCACCGAAGGGATCCCGCTGTATGCCGTCGAGACGGTGCGCGCTCTGATCGATCGGGGCCTCGTTCAGGAGACGCCCGACGGCTACGAGGTAACTCCTGGCCGGGAGCTCGACCTGTCCTCTGTCGAGGCGCCAGCCTCGCTGCACGCCCTGGTGGCGGCGAGGCTCGACGCGCTCACACCGCCCGAGCGCCGGGTCGTCACCGACGCGAGCGTGCTCGGGTTGACGTTCACCGAGGACGGGATCCAAGCGCTCAACCCGACGATCGAGAACCTCGACCAGATCCTCAGCTCCCTTCATCGCAAGCAGATCATCTCGGTCGAGTCCGACCGCTCGTCGGCTGAACGGGTCTTCTACCGGTTCATGCAGTCCGTCGTGCGCCAGGTCGCCTACGCGACGCTGTCGCGGCGGGACCGAAAGTCGCGTCACCTGGCCGTCGCCGCTCATCTGGCAGCTCGGCCAGGCGAGGCCGAAGAGCTTGCCGCCGTCACCGCGCAGCACCTGATCGACGCCATCGAGGCTTCCAACGAAGGCGACGCCGATGTCCCAGAGCTCGAGCGTCAGGCTGGTGACCTGTTGGGTCAGGCCGGGGCTCGAGCATGCTCCCTGGGCTCCTCCACCGACGGACTCCGGCTGTTCAAGGCCGCGTTGGCCCACCTCACCGACCTGGCGGCCCGGGCGGAGCTCCAGGAGCAGGCGGCCGCGGCGGCGGTGGCGCTGATGCAGTTCGACACGGCGTTCGAGATGGCAAGCGCGGCGCTCGCGGCGCGCGAGACCGTCGGCGACCCGGTGGCCGAGGCTCCTGCGGCGGTGCTCAAGGCACAGACGCTTGCTTTGCGGGGCGAGCTCTCAGCCGCGATCGAGATCCTGCAACCGCGTTACCACGCTCTGCTCGAAGGCGGCGGCTCTGAGTCGGCTCGGCTGCGGATCGCCACCGCCTTGAGCAAGGCACTGTGGGACGCCGGCGAGTACGACGCCATGCGGACGATCCTGCGCGACTGCGTGCTGCTTGCCGAGCAGCTCGATTCGCCTGCTGCCCTGGCCGCTGCGATGAACCTGATGGGTAGCGACCAGCTCCTGATGGGCTCCTCACGCATCAGCTTCGCGCTCTTTCGCGACCTCGCAGAGCTGAGCCGTGAGCATGGGCTCTGGGCATTCCTTGTGGCGGCCGAGATCAACCTGAGCGGTGCGCTCCTTCCCTACTCGGCGGAGGAGGGCGTTCACCACGCACGCGCCGCGTTGACGGCGGCGCAGAAATACAACCTGTCGAATGAGGCGGAGATAGCCACCGCGAGCCTTGCTCTGGCCTTGTGGACCACGGGAGAGTGGAGCGAGCTCGCCGATCTGCTCAGCGACTACCTCGACTCGAGCGACAACCACGTCGACTTCAGCCTCGAGCTCCTCGACATCGTCGACCTGTGGTGCCGCGAGGCGGGTCTGGCGAGGATCATGCCCCCGAACCCGCCCTCACGTGAGTTGCCGAGGAGCCTGCTGCTCTGGGAGGAGCACCTACTGATGTTGCGGGCCATCCGGGCAGGTGACCTGGCTGCGGCGGCTGCGCACGCCAAAGCATCGGTCGATCTCGCCACCATCGAGACCAACCTGAGCGACGACTTCATGCACGTGTGGCCGATGGCGGTGTGGTGCGCCCTGGCCGCACAGGACCTGCCC
>JBOHDU010000330.1:0-5904 GCA_050700615.1 Nocardioidaceae bacterium | reverse complement strand
CCTCGAACCAGTCGAGATGACGCAGGGTCGAGCTCGCCCGGGCGATGGCGTTCTTGATCGCGTCGTCGATCGTGTCCTGGGACGTCCCCACGACCTCGGTGACACGATACGTCCGGTTCGACATGGCATCCTCCTTGCTGTCGGGCCGACGGGTCCCGTCTCATCATCGCGTGTTCGTCAACCGGCTGCCGGATGGCGGCTACTGGCGGTCATGAGCGACCGGTCCGGAGAACCACGTCCCGGCGGCCTGCCAACCCGACCTCGGTCGACGGCGCATCTGACTGGCTCCCGGGTCCGGCGTACGGTGGAGAGGAGGAGGGTGATGAGTAGCCACCAAGACTCCCGTGTCACTATCACGTCAGCACGCAGCGGTCATAGCGCCGACATCCGTCGACGAGAGATTCGATACCTCTTCTCGATGGGGGTGCGGACGCTGTGCTTCATCGCCGCGATCTTGACGCAGGGGCCGATCCGTTGGGTGCTGGTGGCCGCCGCTCTTGTGCTGCCCTACATCGCGGTGGTGGTCGCCAACGCCAGCGAGCGGCGCAACGAGGTTCCCCTGCGCCCCTATGTAGCCGAGGCCAAGCCGCAGATCGATTCCGCAGACACCGCCACATCAGACGCTCACGACACGCCCCCGCGGACTACCGGGGAGTAGACCTGATCGGCGGCATCGTGCCACACTGGCGTACGGCCTTCCGTTTCCCCCGTCGGAAAGCCAACGAGTGCGATGCCGGGCAGCTTCCCCCCGTGGCTGTCCGGCATCGCCGCTCTCCGGGAGACTCCGGCCACCGCCGACCATGACCGATGACCCTGATCCGATCTGCTCCGCCCGCGGATGCACCCGCGTGGCCACCATCGCGCTGCGCTGGAACAACCCCAAGATCCATCCGCCGGATCGGCGCAAGACCTGGTTGGCCTGCCCCGACCACCAAGAGCACCTGAGTGACTACCTGAGCGTGCGCGGCCTGCTTCGCGAGGTTGTGCCGGTCGACGAGGTCCCCGACCACGACGTGCGCGACCCAGAAAGCTGAGGGGCTGGTTCACCCGTCACGTCGCGACAGCCCCGGTGGGTGGCCGGCCGGCCAGGGACAGGGCCGTTACCCGCCGATGGCGCTCATCGGCCGGGCCGGCTGCAAGAACGACTTGTCGTCTATCCCGTGCCCAGGACGCTTGACCCACATCGCGGCTCGCCAGCGCTCAGCGAGCTCCTCGTCGCCGACCCCGGCGCGCATCGGGGTCCGCAGGTCGGACTCCTCGCGCGCGAACAGGCAGTTGCGGATCTGCCCGTCGGCGGTCAGCCGCACCCGGTCACAGTCGCCGCAGAACGGACGGGTCACCGACGCGATCACCCCGACCGTGGCCGGGCCGCCATTGACCAGGAACAGCTCGGCGGGCGCGCTCCCCCGCTCGTCGGGGTGTGGGGCGAGCTCGAAGTCGGCCTTGAGGGCGGCCAGGATCTCGTCGGCGGTGACCATGGCCTCGCGGGTCCACGGGTGCTGGGCGTCGAGCGGAATCTGCTCGATGAACCTCAGCTCGTAACCGTGGTCTATGCACCACTGGAGCAGCTCCGGCGCCTGCGTGTCGTTGTGTCCGCGCAGCAGCACCGCGTTGACCTTGACCGGCGTCAGGCCCACCTCTGCTGCTGCTGCCAGACCGCGCACAACGTCGCCGAACCTGTCCCGACGGGTGATGTCGCGGAAGGTGTCGGGCCGGATCGTGTCGAGACTGACATTGACCCGATCGAGGCCGGCCGCGGCGAGCGCGGCCGCAACCTTCCCGAGCCCGAGCCCGTTGGTGGTCAGGGCGGCTCTCGGCCGGGGCTGGAGCTGCTTGGTGCGGCGGACGATGTCGACCAGCCCGCGCCGGATCAGCGGCTCGCCTCCGGTGAACCGCACCTGTGTCACGCCGAGGCGGGTGACTGCTATGTCAATCAGCCGGACGACCTCGTCGTCAGTCAGGGTGTCGGCGGCAGGCAGCCAGTCCAGGCCCTCGGCCGGCATGCAGTAGGAGCATCGCAGGTTGCAGCGATCGGTGAGCGAGACCCGCAGGTCGGCAGCCACCCGACCGTACTGGTCGAGCAGCGGCTGACTGTGGCTGGTGTCGAACACAAGTCTCAGCCTACGGGGTGGAGCCGGCGGTGCGACCGCACGTCCGCCCCTGAGGCCGGCCCTGAGGCGGATTCGGGGGCGTGACCTGGCCGGATTAGGCTGATCCTGCCGTGTTTCGTTTTCTGCTGACCCGCCGCTGGCTTGGACTCCTCCTCGTCGTGATCGTCCTCGGCGTCACCTGCGTAGAGCTGAGCAAGTGGCAGTTCCATCGCTACTACGAGCGCGCCGACAGCAATCAGGTGACCCACAACAACCTGAAGGCGGTGCCCCTTCCAGTCGACCGTGTCCTCAGCACCAGGACTGAGCCGGGCAGCAACAACGAGTGGCGCACGATCACCGCGTCCGGCCGCTACGACCCCTTTCGGCGGGTGTTCGTCCTGTACCGCACCCGAGGTGGGCAGAACGGTGTCGACGTGGTCGTGCCGTTCGTGACCGCGTCGGGCACCGCCGTGCTCGTCGACCGCGGCTGGGTGCGAAGCGGTTCTAACGGCAACGACCTGCCCGCCGCCCCCGCACCGCCTGCCGGAACCATCCAGATCACCGGTTGGGTGCGCAACGACTCGACCAACAGCTCCGGGCAGGTGACGCCCTCCGGAGGCGCCGTCCGGGCGATCTCGGCCGTCGCGATCAAGAAGACGCTGCCCTACCCCACCTACGACGGCTTCGTCGACGTCATCAAGGAGTCGCCCAGCGTCACCCCAGCTCCGGCGAAGGTGCCTGGCCCGGATCTCAGCGGCGGGCCGAGCTTCTTCTACGGGATCCAGTGGATCTTCTTCGCCCTCCTCTTCTTCGGTTTCTGGGGGTACTTCGCCTGGACGGAGTGGAAGGAAGAGGTAGCCAGGCGTGAGGCGTCAGCCCATGTCGAGGAGTCCGTCACGGTTCCCGAGTGATCCCGCCGTCGACCGGCAGGATCGCCCCGGTGATGTGTCGGCAACAGCCAGCGAGCGGGATGGTGGCGAGCAACAGACGAAGAGCGGTAGAGCCGGGCTCACGCGGGGGCGAGCCCCGAGGACTGCTCGTGTCCGGCGAACTGGGTCTGGTAGAGCACCTGGTAGAGGCCTCCAGCGGCGAGCAGCTCGTCGTGAGTCCCGCTCTCGACCACCCTTCCCTGGTCGACGACAAAGATCTTGTCGGCAGTGCGTACGGTCGACAGCCGGTGGGCGATCACGAGCGACGTACGACCAGTGAGCGCAGTGTCCAGCGCCCGCTGTACGGCGTACTCGGACTCGCTGTCGAGGTGCGCGGTCGCCTCGTCAAGCACCACGATGCGCGGGGCCTTCAGCAGCAGCCGGGCGATCGCCAGTCGCTGACGCTCGCCGCCGCTGAGCCGATAGCCCCGCTCGCCCACGACGGTGTCGAGACCGTCGGGGAGCGAGGCAACGAGGTCGCCGATCTGCGCGGCGTTGAGCGCCGCCCTCATGGCGGCATCGTCGGCATCGGGCTCGGCGTAGAGCAGGTTGGCCCGGATCGTGTCGTGGAACATGTGCGCATCCTGGGTGACGTAGCCGACCATGTCGTGCAGCGACTTCTGCGCGGCGTCCCTGACATCGATGCCACCGACCCGGACCGTGCCCTGGGTCGCGTCGTACATCCGGGCCACCAGGTAGGTAACCGTGGTCTTGCCGGCGCCCGACGGTCCCACCAATGCCACCATCTGCCCGGGCTCGACAGTGAACGAGACGTCATCGAGCACGTCCTGGCTGGCCCGCGAGTCGGGGCCCGACACCACCTCGAGGCTTGCCAGCGAAACCTCGTCGGCGGTCGGGTAGCGGAAGCCGACGTGGTCGAACTGGATGCTTGCCGGTAGAAGCGTGACGTCGACCGGAACGGCCGGCTCCTTGATCATCGGCTCGAGGTCGAGCACCTCGAAGACACGCTCGAAGGAGACGAGGGCGGTCATGATGTCGACCCGCACATTGGACAGCGAGGTGAGCGGGCCGTAGAGGCGAGCCATCAACGCCGTCAGCGCAAGCAGGGTTCCGACCGTCACCGTGCCGCTGATCACCAGGTGTCCGCCGACCCCGTAGACCAACGCCGTGGCGAGTGCCGCGACCAGAGTGAGCGCGCTGAAGAAGATCCGGCCGGTCATCGCAATCTGCACGCCCAGATCCCGAACCTCACCTGCGTTGGACTCGAACTCCGACTGCTCCTGCGCCGGCCGGCCGAACAGTTTGACGAGCATCGCTCCGGCGACCTGGAAACGCTCGGTCATGCGGGCCGCCAGCAACGCGTTGCTCTGCATCTGCGAGCGGGTGAGGCCGGACAGCCTGCGCCCGGCCCACTTCGCCGGCAACAGGAAGACCGGCAAGATGACCAGCGCGAGCACGGTGATCTGCCACGACAGCAGCGCCATCGTGGCGCCGACGAGCAGCAGGCTGATGACGTTGCTCACGACTCCGGACAACGTCGACGTGAAGGCGGTCTGAGCGCCCATCACGTCGCTGTTGAGCCGCGAGACGAGCGAGCCGGTCTGGGTCCGGGAGAAGAAGGCAAGGGGCAGTCGTTGCACGTGGCCGAAGACGCGGGTTCGCAGGTCGAAGATCAGGCCCTCCCCGATGCGTGCCGAGTACCATCGTTGGGCCAGCGTGAGCCCTGCATCGGCGACCGCCAGGGCGGCCACCACCAGGGCAAGCCTCGTGACCAGGCCACCGTCGTGCTTGAGCACCCCGTTGTCGATGATCTGCTTGAAGAGCAGTGGTGTGGCGACGACCAGCATCGCGTCGAGGACGACCAGCACAAGGAACCAGGCGATGTGCCGGTTGTACGGCCGGGCGTACCCCAGAATCCGCCGGGTGGTCCCGGGCTTGAGCCCGTTGCGTCCCTTCAGCGGGTCCTCGCGCGTGAACGAGTGCATGACCCGCCCCGGGTTTCCCTGCCCCATGCTGCTCATTGGCCGCCTTCATCTCTTCGTCGTCGGCAGTCCGCTGTCCGCGGCTGGAACACCGCCTCCGCACGTGTTGTTCCCCGCGGTCAGCCCGCAAGCGACCGAAGGCGTCTGACCTGGGCCGTGCGCTCTGCCTCCATCTGGTCGGTGTGGCTTCGCGCAGAGGCGGTGCCCAGTAAGGCTTTGGTCGCCGTCACCGCTCCACGTGCCGGCGAGCTGACCGCGGCCGCGAGGTCGGCAACGGCCGACTGCAGCTCACGGCGGGGTACGACGATGGTCGCCAGGCCGAGCCGCAGAGCCTCTCCCGCTCCGACCCACCTGCCCGTCAGGCAGATCTCCAACGCCCGGGAGTAGCCAACCGCCTCCACCAGTGGCTTCGTGCCGCCGAGGTCCGGCACGAGGCCGAGCGTCGTCTCGCGCATCGACAGCCGCGCATCGTCGGCAAGCACGCGCAGGTCGCAGGCGAGCGCGAGCTGGAAGCCGGCGCCGACCGCATGCCCCTGCACCGCCGCTATCGTGACGAGCTCCGGCCGCCGCCACCAGCTGAATGCCTGCTGGAACGTCGCGATCGTCTCGGCCAGCGCTAGGTCGTCCTGTTCGAGCAATTCGGCGAACGACGTGTCACCCGGCACCCCATCGGGTTCGAACATCCGCCGGTCGAGCCCGGAGCTGAACGACTCACCCTCGCCCGCGATCACGACCACCCGAATCTCGTCGGGAAGGGCCTCGCCGATCTCCGCCAGTGCGGCCCACATGCGTGGTGACTGGGCGTTGCGAGTCTCGGGACTGGTCATCGTGATCGTGGCCACCACATCGTCGACCGAAAGGCGCAGGCCGACCCCGTCGTACTGCTCGCTCATGGCGGCAACCCTAACCGGAGGCACCGATCCACCCGGGTCAGGCCAGCGC